>CAZMPQ010000058.1:300-1725 GCA_964568535.1 uncultured Candidatus Saccharibacteria bacterium | reverse complement strand
CCGATGAGCACGAAAAGCGAGAATGCCAGAACCGGCCAGCCGATGCTTCCCAGGTTTACCGCGGAGATGGACGACCCGAGGAGGACGAAAAAGATGAGAATGAAGAAATCCCGGAGCGGGCGGATGCGCCCCGCTATTTGGAAATGTTCCGATGCGTTCGCAAGCGAGATGCCGGCGATGAACCCCGCTATTTCTATAGAAAAACCGATGCGCTCAACGAGCGCGGCGAGAAGGAAGACCCACGCCAAGCTCACCAGGAACAAGAGCTCCTGCGACGCGGCGATGCGGTCGATAAAAAGCGGCACGAGCTTCCGCCCAAGCCAGAAGATACACGCGAAGAGCGCGGCCCCCTGCAGAACGGAAATGAGAAGCGCGCTCGGCGAGAATCCTTCGCCCGAAGCGAAGCCGGAGAGGAATACGAGCAGCAGAATAGCTGCGATGTCCTGCACGATGAGGATGCCGACCGCGAGCCGCCCGGACAAACTGTGCAGATCGCGCTTCTCGGAGAGCAGCTTCACGACGATAACGGTGGACGATATCGTGAGCGCGAACGCGATATATGCCGCGTGCACGGCCGAAAATCCGAAGACCCACGCGATGCCGTATCCCAGACCGAAGGTAAAGATAACCTGGCCGAATCCCAGCGCAAGCGCTGAACGGCCAACCACACGCAGAGAATCCCAGTTCACCTCAAGGCCTACCAGGAAGAGCAGGAACATAATGCCCATGTCCGAAAACACCTGGAACGTCTCGCGGTCAATGAGCTTCGTCCAGCCGAGATACGCGAGAAGCGCTCCGGTCGCGAGGTACGCAAGCACCACCGGCTGGCGCAGGAACTTCGCCACGATGCCGAGCACGGCGGCGAGCAACATCACCACGGCAAGTTCAAAAATGCCGGCGGTCATATCGGTCATTATATCACGTCAACGTATCTCCCGTGATAAGGCCGCTCTCAAATGCCCAATGCCGTGTGAATGGTATCAAATGTCAAATCAAATTCCAAGGTCAAATGCAAAACTCTTTGGATTTTAGTCATTGGTCATTGATTTGAACTTTGGATTTTGGCATTTGAACTTCTGTGTCCTATCACAGAAACGCCTAGGAGCCGGAGCGCAGCGCGAGACCCTTGAGAATATCTATATTCTTCTTATCCGGTCCCTTGCCGTCGTAACCTGGGACTTCAAGCACAAATGGGATGCTGCGGAATTTCGGATGCGCGAAAAGATTCCGGAATCCTTCTTCGCCGATGTGTCCCTTGCCGATGTTCTCGTGCCGGTCGTGATGCGAACCCGCGGCGGTCTTTGAGTCGTTCGCGTGGAGTACGACGAGTCGCGACCAACCGATGGTCCGCTCAATATCATCTGCAAGCTTCTCTACGCCAGCTGGACTGAACTCGGCGATGCCCGCTTCAAACGCGTGTGCGGT
>CAZMPQ010000058.1:0-290 GCA_964568535.1 uncultured Candidatus Saccharibacteria bacterium | reverse complement strand
TGATGAGCCATGCCATCTCCGCAAGATCCTTCCCCACCTTCTCTCCCCCACCGGCGGAGTTCTCAATGATGCACAAGCTCCTGCCCGGCGCTTGCCGGAGGGCCTGTTTTAATCCCGCCACCGCGCGCAGAAGCGACTGCTCGCGGAACAGGCCTCCTTCGCCCGAACCAACATGCACAACGGCGCCCTTCGCACCGATGAGCTCTGCTATCTTTATGGTGGCGGCAAGCAACGTCACCGACTTTTTCCACAAAGGAACGTCGAGCGACGCGAGGTTCACGAGGTAGGGC
>CAZMPQ010000057.1:0-2129 GCA_964568535.1 uncultured Candidatus Saccharibacteria bacterium | reverse complement strand
AAATCCACGCGGAACCCGCCCGGGAAGCCGCCGAATCCGTGCGCGCCGTGGAATCCGCCATGGCTTTCGCCCACCGTTCCGAAACGGTCGTACTGCGCGCGCTTCGCCTTGTCCGAAAGGATCTGATACGCCTCGTTTATCTCTTTGAACTTCTTTTCGTCTCCGTTCGCCTTGTCGGGATGATATTGGTGCGCCAATTTCCGGAAGGCCTTCTTGATATCCTCCTCCGTGGCGGCCTTCGTGACGCCTAATATCTTGTAATAATCCTTTCCCATGGTGCCGTTATCCTACACACGCCCTACGCTTCGCGCAACACACCTCACTAGGTGTACTGCACCGTCTGTTGTATCCGTGTTTCGCCGATGACCATAACGAAGTTCGTCGCAAGAAGCATCTGGAACACCAGGAACCCAACAGCGCTTACGACGCCGTAATAGAGCACGCCAATGCTTCGCAGGACGAAGTACGCGATGACCGCCCATATCATGATGAGGTTCGTGCCGAACTTCCGGTTCCAGTCATCGAGCGCCCCGATGATGAACCGATAGGTCACGTTTTCCATCCGTTCCTGCAAGCCGACGTTCGCGCCCATCGCGTCACGGAACATGGATGCAAGTTCATCCGTTGCCTGCGTCACCGCCTGAGCTTGTACCGCGGGGGGATAACTCGCGAACCGCTCGTCTTGTCCCAGCTGATACGCTGCGGAATCGCGCAGGAATACGTCAACCGTAGAGCTGAAGTTGATGGTCGGGTAGAGGCGCGATGCCATCCCGGCAGCCCACGTGAACGCACCCTGGAACGCGTCCGGCGGCAGGAACCCGCCCTCCGGCGTCCACTGCGGCAGATAGATGGCGATGGCAGCGATAATGAGCGCGGTCGTGAGCTTCCGTACCTGCGACCGCGTCATGCGCATATACCGCACTTCGATACTCCCGGTAAGCTCGCGATGCGTCATCACGTCCCCCCAAAGCAAGAAGAAAAACACAACGCCCCCGATCATGAGGAGCTGCGGCGCCGGCATCGTGTAAAAGAACGCAAGGAGCGCCACGGTTTCCGCAACGAGCACGCCGGCCCGTCGGAACGGGCTTTCCATGAGCAGCGCGCCGATGGTGGATGCGATCATAAAGAACCCCGCAGCGACGAGCACGACCCACAACGGCACTGCCGCCTGCAGATAGAGGTCGTACGTGAGCCCCGCGAGGAGCGCAAAACATACGCCTGCAAAATCCACAAAAATGGATTTGTAGAAACCCGCCGGCCGGGTGATTTCTTTTGCCGAGACCTGACTAACGAGATTCTGGCTCCGGAGGAGCGGGTTGCCCTGCATCATCGGGTTGAGGAGCTTGGTTATCGCCTTTCCCTTGATTATAGAGCACCTGACCTATCTTTTGCACCTCCGCGGAAAGGTCGGCGAGTGCGGATTTTATCGCAGCCACATCAGTGCCGTCTTTCACTTTTTTGAGGGCGTCCAGCTTCTCCTGCACCGGCTTCTTCACCTCATCGCCGATCTTATCGCCCGCATCTTTCAAGGCCTTCTCCGCCATATAGGCGGTGCTCTCGGCCTGGTTTCTCGTTTCAACCAGCTCTCGCTTTACCGCATCTTCCGCCGCATGTTCGGCTGCCTCTTTCTTCAGCCGCTCAATATCGTCCTTCGAAAGGGATGTGGATGCTTCGATCTTCACGGACTGCGACTTGCCGCTTGCTTTGTCCATCGCCTTCACCTGCAGGATGCCGTTCGCGTCAATGTCAAAGGTCACTTCAATTTGCGGAATGCCGCGCGGGGACGGCGGAATGCCATCCAGGATGAACCGCGCAAGCGTGCGGTTATCCGCCGCCATCGGCCGCTCGCCTTGCAGGACGTGCACCTCAACCGATGGCTGGTTATCGGCCGCCGTGCTGAAGATTTGCGTCTTCGCGGTCGGAACGGTCGTGTTCTTCGGCACCATGGGCGTCGCGACGCTGCCGAGCGTTTCAATGGAGAGCGTGAGCGGCGTGACGTCCAGAAGCAAAATGTCCTTCACGTCACCCTGCAAAATGCCAGCTTGCACCGCAGCGCCGAGCGCCACCACCTCGTCCGGATTGATTCCCTGGTGCGGCTCCTTCCCGAAGAGCGCCTTCACGGCTTCCTG
>CAZMPQ010000056.1:0-3007 GCA_964568535.1 uncultured Candidatus Saccharibacteria bacterium | reverse complement strand
TCTTGAGCATCGCTTGCATCGCGCGATCGGAGCCGGCTTTATCTTTCCCCGAGAGCCATTGTTCCATGTCGGGAACGACCTGCCAGGAGATTCCGTACTTGTCCGCGAGCCAGCCGCACTGCTGGGCATTCGGGTCGCCGCCCGCGGTGAGCTTTTCCCAATAATAATCTATCTCCGTTTGGTCTTTGCACTCAATGAGGTGCGAGATGGCGCCAGTTGTCGTGAACTTGTGGTCGGCGTTATTTTCCATCATCGTGAACTCCTGACCTTCCAGCGTGAACAGCGAATATTTTATCTTGCCCACTTCGCCGCCCTCGTTCGGTTCGTAGCGTACGATGGTCTGCACGGCCGAGTTTTTGAAGACGGACGTGTAGAAGTTGATTGCCTCCTCGGCCTTACCATGTTTCTCGCCGACGAAGAGGAATGCGGATACGATACGCTGTTTCGTGTTGCCGACATTGAGTTGCCAGGAAACGCCATACTTGTCCGCTAACCACGCATACCGCTCACTGAACGGATATTTTTGAAGTGGCATCATGACAGAGCCTCCCTCCACGAGTTTCGCGTAGAGCGCGTCAACTTCCTCCGCGGTCTTGCAGTTCACAAAGAAGGAGACCGCCGGACTGAACTTGAAGTACGGTCCGCCGTCCAACGCCATAAACCGCTGGCCGAGAAGTTCAAAGACGCCGGTCAGCACTTTGCCGCCCATGTTCGGCAGGGGACCGACCTGCATATCCATCGGGTAGCGCTTGATATTCACAACTTTGGAATTGTCTCCAAATACGGAGACGTAGAAATTCATCGCTTCCTCGCATTTGTTTTCAAACCACAAGAACGGGGTTATTTTTTGCATGGGGGAAGTATAGCAAAAAGGACGGGTATTGTGTCCTTTGTGGAAAGCTCTGACCTACGCCGGCGTCACATAGGATACAATGAGTGTATATATGGAAGGCGCTGACCATCGCCGCAGGGCGCAAAGGATATTGATCGTTACGGCGCTAGTCGCCGGGGCGGGCATATTTTTGTACTGGCGATTCGCTTCAGTTATCACGCTGCAACAGGTTTTGAAGGTCCAGCAGGTGGTGCAGGATGCGGTCGTCGCTCCGGAACCGGAGAAGCCGATATCGAAGCCGCCGCCGCTTCGCACAAAGGAGGTTACTGCGCCCGCGCCGAGCCCGACGCCTTCAGCGCCCTCCGGAACGGGGACTCCGACCACGCCTTCGGTGAGCGTCGGAGCGGCGTCCGACAAATACGCGCTCACCCGTGCCGGCATTCTCGCGCAGACGAACATCGCGCGTGCGGAGAGCGGGGGATTGCCGCCGCTCAAGGGGAATGCCGTATTGGACGCTATCGCCGTTGGCCGCTTGGAAGATATGTTCGCGAAGCAGTATTTCGAACACGTTGCGCCGGATGGCGGCAAGGCAGAGACCGTTGCGAAGACCGTGGGGTATGAGTTCATCGCGCTCGGCGAGAATCTTGCGCTCGGGAACTATGACGGCGATGCGGGCGTCGTGACCGCGTGGATGGAAAGCCCCGGACATCGCGCGAATATTTTGAACGATGGCTATACCGAGCTCGGTGTTGCGGCGCGGAAAGGGATGTTCGAAGGGCATAATACGTGGCTTGCGGTGCAGATATTCGCGCGCCCGGCGTCCGACTGCCCTGCGCCGGACAAGGCGCTCAAGGCGGAGATAGACAGCGAGCAGGCGACGCTCCAAACGATGGAAGACGAGCTGAACGCGAAAAAAGCCGAGCTTGAAACGATGCAGCCGAAACGCGGCCCGGCGTACAACCAAAAAGTTGCCGAGTACAACGCGCTCGTTGAGCAGTACAATGCGCTCATTGCGGAGATCAAGGGGGAGATAGCGGCATATAATGACATGGTCGCGTCGTTCAACGCGTGCATTGCGTCCTGACGCCGTGCCGACGTACAATTTTTCCCATGAAGAACGCATCCCGAACCAGCAGGATACTTGTGGCGACGGCCGTCGGTGCGGCGCTTGTCGGTCTTGGAGCCGCCGGGTATCTCTATTTTGACCTGCGGCGCGAGAATTCGCTGCTCAAGGAATTCATTGCGACGCTTGAGGGATCCATCCGGCTTTCGGAGCGGGTGCAGGGCGACCTCGCGGGAGCATTGCAAAACGAACGCGATACGACCACGAATCTTTCGCAGAGCTTGCAAGCCGAGCAGGCGAAGAACAGCATGTTCGAGTCGCAGATACAGAGCATCGCAGGCACGGTGGGGACCTTGAAGAAGCTGAGCGAGACGGATAAGGAGCTGCTGCAGAAATATTCCAAGGTATATTTTTTGAGCGAGAACTACGTGCCGTCCAAGATGGTCGACATTCCGCCGAACTATCTTATGGAGCCGTCGCGGACGATGCAGTTCCACGCGGATGCATTGCCGTTCTTGATGCGGATGATGAACGAGGCCGGGGCGAACAACATGACGCTGCAGGTCGTTTCCGCATACCGCTCGTTCTATGACCAGATATCGGTGAAATCGGGGCACAAGCTCGTTTATGGTTCCGGCGCGAATCAGTTCTCCGCAGACCAGGGCTATTCGGAGCACCAGCTTGCGACGACCGTGGACTTCACGACACCGAAGCTTGCCGGCCTTTCGTTGCAGCTAGAGAAAGACCCGGCGTATCAGTGGCTTGCGGCGAACGCATACCGCTTCGGTTTCATTCTGTCGTACCCGAAGAATAATTCGTACTACCAATTCGAACCGTGGCACTGGAGATTCGTCGGCGTGCAACTTGCGACGCGGCTCCACAACGAGGGCAAGAGTTTCTACGATCTCACCCAGCGAGAGATAGATGCTTATTTGATATCGATTTTTGATTGAGGATTGCTGGGAGGCTAGGAATCGGACCTAGATTCAGAGGTTCAAAGCCTCTTGTCCTACCATTAGACGACCTCCCAATCTGTTTATTTGCCGGGCGATTCTATCATACCATTTATCCAGCCGGCAATTTTTCTGTTGAGCGTTGAGCTATTTCTTACG
>CAZMPQ010000055.1:0-3137 GCA_964568535.1 uncultured Candidatus Saccharibacteria bacterium | reverse complement strand
CATCAGTAACGAAGCGCTGATGTCGTTTTAAAAATATTTTTTCCGAGCGCAGTTCCATCGTAGGGAACTGCGTAAAGATGAAGAAGGCTTCGGACTGGGGTAGTCGGCAACCCAGCTACAAATCGTCCCATAATACGATGGCAAAGAAAAAGAAGGCAAAGAAGAAAGCCAAGAAGCGGCTTTAATGCCTGAAGAACGCTCCGGTTATCCCCCGGAGCGTTCTTCTTTTGTGGAATATATCCGCAAGGGCGGAATAGACGCACTCGGCGCATCTTGGTACGATACAACTATGAAAATAACCACAAAAACCACGGGTTTGGACCTGACGCCGAGCTTGAGGACATATATTGAAACGAAGTTAGGAGCGCTCGCGAAGTTCGTGAAGCGTTTTGATGAGACCGGCCAAGCAGAGCTGTGGGTCGAGGTTGCGCGGACGACGCGCCACCATCGCCACGGCGACGTTTTTTCGGCGGAAGCCGATCTTCGATTGCCGAAAAAAGTCCTGCGCGCTGAAGAAGAAGGTGAAGATGTTCGTGCAGCGATAGACCTTCTGCAGCGAAAACTGCATTTGGAGATAGAGAAATATAAAACACGGTTTGCATCAAAGCCGACGAAGCGCTCTCGTGCGGCCGCCCGGCCCGGCAAGTAGCGCTCCGGATATTTTGCGTTCAGCTTCCGTTTGGGAGTAGGATACAGGCACCCTTCGTCATGAAGGCATTTTCTATGTTCGGAAAGATAACAAAAATTTTCAAAGGCGACCCGTTGAAGCGGTTTCGCGACCAGGTCGTGGACGTGAACGCTGCCGAAGCCGGCGTGCGGGGGCTTTCGGACGATGCGCTCAAGGCGGAAAGCGCATCCTTGCGGGAGCGTATCCAAAAAGATGGTTTTTCAGATGAAACGACCGTCCGCGCCTTTGCGCTTGCACGCGAGGCGGCCCGTCGTACGCTCGGCCAGCGGCCCTATGACGAACAGCTCCTCGGAGGGCTGGTGCTTCATTCGGGTGCAATTGCCGAGATGATGACCGGCGAAGGAAAGACCTTGGCTGGCGTCGCGCCAGCCTATGCGAACGCGCTGATAGGGAAGGGCGTGCATGTGGTGACCGTGAACGAATATCTCGCTCGCCGCGACGCGGTCTGGATGGGTCAGGTCTACCGCGCGCTCGGACTGACCGTTGCATGCCTCGTACCGAACGGCGCGTTCATGTACGACCCCGCGTACGTTCCGAAGCCGGCGGGGGAAGATGACGCAACGGAGCCGAAGCTTTTAGATAAGGAACGCGACACGACCGGCAGCTTCATGGTGCAGCAGGAATTCTTGCGTCCCGTGCCCCGGCGTGAAGCGTATCGCGCGGATATCACCTACGGCACGAACCACGAGTTCGGATTTGATTACCTCCGCGACAATCTTGCATATGGTTTGGAGCAACAAGTGCAAAGAGAATACCACTTCGCCATCATCGACGAGGTGGACAGCATTCTTATCGACGAAGCGCGGACGCCCTTGATCATCGCCGCGCCGGATACGCAATCCAGTGACTTCTACAAGACCTTCACGCGTGTCGTCGCAAACCTCAAGAAAGACGAGGATTACGATGTGGATGAAAAGAAACGCACGGTTTCCATTCTCGTGCCGGGTATCGAGAAGGTGGAAAAGATGCTCGGATTGAAGAACATCTACGCGCCGGAAAATCTCCGCCTCGTGCACTACTTGGAAGAATCGCTCCGCGCAAAGGCGCTCTATACGCGCGATAAGGACTATGTGGTGAAGCAAGGCGAGGTCATTATCGTAGACGAATTCACGGGGCGTCTGCTTCACGGCCGACGGTATCAGGGTGGGCTTCACCAGGCAATAGAAGCAAAGGAGAGTGTCCTCGTAAAAGAAGAGTCCAAGACCTACGCAAAAGTGTCCGTCCAGAACTACTTCCGCATGTATCAGAAGATAGCGGGCATGACGGGCACGGCGCAGACATCCGCCGAGGAGTTCTTCAAAGTGTACAAACTGGATGTTTTCAGCATCCCAACGCACAAGCCCTGCGTTCGGATGGACGGGAACGACCGCATCTACAAGAACACTGCAGCGAAGTGGGCTGCAGTGGTCTCGGACATCAGCGAACGCCATAAGAAGGGCCAGCCGGTCTTGGTCGGCACGACCTCTATTGAGAAGAATGAACGCCTTTCCGCCTTGCTCTCGCAGGCGAACATTCCGCACGAGCTCCTGAACGCGAAGAATAACGAACGCGAAGGCGCCATCATCGCGCAAGCAGGCCGCTATGGCGCAGTGACGGTTGCAACGAACATGGCCGGCCGTGGCGTGGATATTATTTTGGGCGGCAACCCCATGGTTCCCGAAGATGCGGCGAAGGTCCGCGACGCGGGCGGCCTCCATGTCGTCGGGACCGAGCGCCATGAAGCGCGGCGGATAGACAACCAGCTTCGCGGCCGCGCCGGCCGGCAAGGCGACCCGGGCTCGTCGCAGTTCTTTCTTTCTTTGGAGGATGACCTCGTGCGCATCTTCGGCGGCGACCGCATTCGCGGACTCATGGAACGCTTTGACCTGCCGGATGATATGCCGATAGATGTCGGCATGGTCTCGAGCGCTGTGGCGCAAGCGCAATCAAAAGTGGAGGGCGCGAACTTTGACCTCCGCAAACACCTCTTGGAGTACGACGACGTATTGAACAAACAGCGCGCTGCGGTCTATAAGCGCCGGCAAGAAATATTGGGCCTCATGAACGCTGAGGACGCCGCAAAGCTCATCGGCACTGCGGCAGGGGAACACTTGGATGCAGCGCTCGGTCCCGACGGCGTGAACGAGCAGGGCGAATTTCCGGCGCAGGAGCTCAAGAAAACATTTGAGGATGCCGGTATCGCGGATAAGGAACACGCGTTGCCGGAGCCGCCAACGGAAGACGCATTGCGCACGCTGCTCGCGTCCCGTTCCGCGGATGCCGGGAAGGACCCGCGGGCGAAAGGGCACCTCCTTGGCATTTTGGATATGCTCTGGATGACGCACCTTGAGCATCTTGAAGCGCTCTCGGAATCCGTCGGACTCCGCGCCTACGGCCAGCACGACCCACTTGTAGAGTATCGTCGTGAAGCGCACCGCCTGTATCAGGACTTCTGGACGAACTACAACGC
>CAZMPQ010000054.1:0-3153 GCA_964568535.1 uncultured Candidatus Saccharibacteria bacterium | reverse complement strand
ACCGGAACGATTCTTGAGGCGAACGCATCGGAGCGTCTGGATCTGAAGGATGAATATATTCGTATGGCCGTCCGCGCTGGCGTGAATCTTGCGATAGATTCCGACGCCCACACGGCCTCGGGCATCGGGGAGTGCGAATTTGGCATTGCACAAGCGCGGAGAGGATGGGCAGAACGCCGCGATGTCATAAATACTTGGCCGTTAGCAAAGATGTTGAAAACGCTGCGATAGGGTATACTCACCGTATAGGTCCGCTCTGCGGGCTACGAACATGCAAGGGAAGCCGAATACAGCCGAACACCAGAAGGGTGACGGGCGCCCCCGCGTCATCGAAAAAAAGCAGGTCGTTGCTGGCTTTGTGGTCTTTCGCCGCACGCCGGACGGCGTGAAATATCTTCTCCTCTATAAACGGGGGAGTTATTGGAACTTCCCGAAGGGACACTTTGAGGAGGGGGAACAAAGCATGGCGACGGCGCTCCGCGAAACGGAGGAAGAGACCGGCATCAAGCCATCCGAGCTTCGCATCATCCCGGGGTTCAAAGCATATGAACGGTTTGCGTTCCGCGTAGGAAACGAACGCATCCACGATACGGTCATCCTGTTCCTGGCGGAAACGCGCCGTGCTGATGTGCGTATCTCGCCGCGCGAGCATAGTGGGTTCGGCTGGTTCACGTATCAGGACGCCATTGCGACGGTTGGGAAAAAGTACCTGGCGACGAAGCATGTATTGAAACAGGCACACGACTTCATCCATCGCCGGCGGCCCGGGCAACAACCAGCGCAACGTCCTGCGGGGACCGCGCAGCCGCGGCGGCACTGGCGGCCGCATCACGCCCGGCACGCCGCACGGCCACGCCCATGAATCTTGCCCCGTACCATAAAACTATGAACGCGGCAGCATGAGGCGCATTCGGATAACGACTCGGACGAGGGAGCAGTATCGTGCAAGAACGCCTATGGTGCGCGGGTTTGACGAGAAGGTATACGCAGCACTCCGCACCATCCCGCGTGGGAAGGTTACGACCTACAAACAGCTTGCGCGGCGCATCGGCAGCTCTCATGCCGCACGGGCGGTCGGGAATGCACTGAACAAGAACCCGCACGCACCACAGGTGCCGTGTCACCGCGTCGTCCTTTCGGACGGCCGTCTCGGCGGATACGCCGGCGGATCGAAGAGGAAAACGGCGCTCTTGCGCCGCGAGGGCGTAGCGGTGGAGAACGGAAAGATAGACCTGAAACGCTACGGCGTTCAGTGGTAATCAGACAAAAATGGCCCCCTCGGTCCATTATTCGTAATTCGTCTGATTCGTATATTCGGGATTACTTTGCGAACTCTACAATTTTCTTGAACACCGCGGGTTCGTTCTGAGCAAGGTCAGCAAGCATCTTGCGGTTCAATGCAACCTTCTTCGCGGCAAGTGCAGCAATAAGTTTGCTGTAGGTCGTGCCTGCGTCTCTCGCGCCGGCGTTCATGCGGACATTCCAGAGCGTCCGGAAAACGCGTTTCTTTTCTTTCCGTCCCCGGAACTTTCGGCGAAGCCCGTGAAGCAGCGCCTCCTTCGCGGCGCGCTCTTTCGATTTCCGGCCCCAGCGGAATCCTTTGGTGAGCTTGAGAAGCTTCTCACGCTTTTTATGGGCAATCGTCCCTCGTTTGACTCGTGGCATGGTGTTTAGATACCGCGGAGCGGATAGTTCAACGACCGATGTTTCCGCTTATTGCGGAGGTTGTTCTTGGATTTTGTTGTTTTAAAATGATCAAGGCGCATCGGTCGCCGGACGACTTTGCCGTTCTTGGTCACGCGTATTCGCTTGGAAAAACTTTTCTGGGTCTTTGTGCTCATAGTGTTCTACTTTTTTACGATCTGTGCGCTCATGCCGCGTCCGGCGAACTTCGGCGGGTCGATGATCTTGTATTCGGTCGTTATCATCTGCAGGAACGCCTGCATCTTGCCGCGCGCCCAATCCTTCATATATTTCTCACGCCCCCGGAGCCGGAGGTTTATCTCCACCGGGTGCCCCTCGCCAAGGAACTCCTCAAGCTTTTTAAGCTTGATGCGCACATCGTTCTCCGCTGCGCGCGCGCTGAGCTGCACCTGCTTCAGTTCCGCGCCCTTCTGCTCGCGCCGCTCCTTCTTCGCTGCCTTTTCCCGCTCGTAGCGGTACTTGTCGAAGCTCATGAGCCGCACAACGGGCGGAATGGCGTCCGCGACGACCTCAATAAGGTCAACTCCTTTGGATGCCGCAAGCGCAAGCGCCTCGTCACGTTGCATGACGCCGAGGTTCTGCTTCGTCTCGTCAAGCACCCGCACTTCGCGGGCGGTTATCTCGTTGTTGGTCCTGGGCTTCAGAATGGGAAGAAAGTGCGTTTCGCTTGCAGAAGCATAATAGGGGAAAGTTGTGACGATGTCAAAGAAAGAGAAGAGCCGCCGCGGTGCTCGGACCGCGACGGCCTTCAGATGGTGAGCCCGGCGGCTCCCTAGCCAAGCCCGATGGCGTGTGCTCCGCGGACGCCGCCGGGGTGGCCATGGAGAAGGTCGAGCACCATGCTCCGCTCGCCGCTTGCGAGCGTGATGCAGGCGAGCTGCTCTTCCGGTGTGTGCTGGTGGTCGTCCGGGTTCCGGATGATGTCCACTGCGCCGCGCCGCTCGGTGCGGTAGCCGCCGTCAGGCCTTGCCATGGGAACCTCCGAGAGAAAGCTCCTCGAGCTTCCGCCGAAAGAGTTTGCACCCGAGGATGGCGTACTTGGTGCAATGCGTGGAGTGGGGGATTTCGACGCCGATGCCGCCGACGGTTTCGCCACTCAGCCGCCGAGCCGCCATTCCTCCTCGCGGAACCTTTCGCCCAGCAACTGCGCCGGCAAGTCCGCTGAGCTCTGCTCGGAGAGGAAGCGCGGTGCCTCTCCGGTTCGTTCTGAGGCAAATGGGTCTACCGCCGAAGTCCACGAAGGCAACAGCGTAAGGGGGACCATCTTCGTGCTCGGCGATGAGCTGCTCGATGTGCTCTACGGCAAACCGCGCCGCGCGGCGCTCTCTTTTTGTCAATTTTGGAACGTGCACTTACGATCCTTTCTGCGCATCTTGCGCCGAAAACGAAACTTGTACGAATGTGCCGCACACCATTCTACGGATTTTCTCCGATGAGTCAACTGCATTC
>CAZMPQ010000053.1:0-3335 GCA_964568535.1 uncultured Candidatus Saccharibacteria bacterium | reverse complement strand
GATTGCAGATTGCTATAACGCGTGCCATTTGGATTGATTTTACGCCGGATTTTGCGTAGTATCAAACGGCGCGGGGCGAGTGGCGGAATGGCAGACGCTCACGACTCAAAATCGTGTGAGGAAACTCATGAGGGTTCGACTCCCTCCTCGCCCACAGAAGAAATAACGTACCGCTCGTGGGCGGTACGTTATTTCTTCGTAGAGGGAGTCGAACGGGAAAAGGGTCGGGAAAACGGAAGTTTTCCCGTGGCGGAAGCTGGGAACCGCTGGGTTCCCAGGAGCGGCTTGTGGTATCGCGAGCCGCGATGTGAGACTCCCTCCTCGCCCACCAAAATCAAAAGCCCCCATATGGGGGCTTTTGCGTTAGGCAGCCTTGCCGTATTTCTTGCGAGTTTCTTCCACTTCCTTCAGCCACGCTTCATGCTTTGCAACATCTTCGGGCGAAGCGGTCGGCTCTTTCCGAGTGCGTTCTCGCTTCAACTCCGCAGCAGCATCTTTCCGCAAAGGAATCGATGGCATATTTTTCAGGTCAGGCGCGAATTCCTGGCCTTGGCCGCCCGCTGGGGCACCCTCCATCGCATCCTTTGTATCTTTATCCATTGCGGCCATCTGCTCTTCGCTAAATTCCGGACCACCAAATTGAGGCATTTCTTGTCCCATGTGAATGATTTTATTTTTGTTATGAATGATGGACTGACCTTTTGCTCCGTGGGCGCTTCGACATTGCGCCTAGGTTCATTATGACATACCCAAACCTGACATATCACCCGGCTTCCGAATACCCTTTGCAATCTCCTCACGCATACGCCGCGAGGCCTCTTCGTCAGCTTTATTGATCTTCCCCTCATACTGCCCCGCCATCTTTTTCAAACCCGCCTCAACCGCCTTGATATCCTCCTTCTTTAAGAACTCCATCGGCACCGAACGCACACCACCATCCGGCGTAGGCACGAACACATTCCCCGGCTTCTCCGGGTCGGGACCGACAACCTGCACATTTGAGAGATTCTCTAAATGCGCCGCGTGTTCCGGCTTCGCACTCACCCAATCGCCGGGCTCAATGCCGGTCGGTAGCTTCTCGGGCGAAAGACCTCCCCCACGAAGCCCCGCTTCGGCTTCCGCCGCAAGGTCTATTTCGTTCTGCTCTTCCACGGGTTCGTTCATGGACTGTTCAAAATTCATTTGACGTATTGTACCAGAAACACATTGGACTTCCGACAGGATGAATTATACAATATAAAAATATCTAAGTCAATACCCCATTTTCGCCTGATTTTCCGGTATCCCCTGCATCTTCGGTCCGTACGCCCGCCGGGACCGCCTCGGGCGGATGAGGATAGTACCGCCGCATGAACCAGATAAGAAGCACAGCCGATAGCATGCCGACCAATGCGCCGGCAACAATATCAAGTGGCCAATGCACGCCGGAGAAGATGCGCGCGAACCCGTTGAGGAACGCAGCAACAAGGTACCATATGCCCCAGGTGCGGTTCATCTGCCACACTGCGATAGCAAGGGCGAAAAAAAATGCGGCGTGTCCCGACGGGAAAGAAGGCTCAAGCGCGCTTTGCGAGATGAGCGGCTCAAACCCAAGCTGTTCGAACGGCCGGGGCCGGTCGTAAAAGAACCGAATGGTTTCTACGATGACACCGCGCGAGATGAGCGCAATGACCGCCGCCTGCGCAAACATGAATATTCGGCGGCGTGCACCGCGCACGTCCGCAAGGAGCAGAAAGAATCCAATGACCAAAAGGTACGGGACGTACCGCGCCGCAAGCACGACCAGATTGTCCGCGAGGATGCTCTTCCCCGCGAACCCGTGGATAAGCTGGAAGATGTCCGTATCAAGTGTCATGTGTCAAGCGTCAAGAACCTGACACCTGACACCTGACACCTGACACATTACCGCCGGACATACGGCAGAAGCGCCAAGTACCGCGCGCGCTTCACCGCCTCGGCCAAAAGCCGCTGGTGGCTCGCGCAAACGCCGGTATGCTTCGGGTCGATGATCTTCATCTGCGACGAAACGAACCGGCGCAGAAGCCCGATCTCCTTATAGTCTATCTGCTTCAGGTTTTGCGAACAGAAAAAGCACTGGATCATGGTTAGAATGGCAGGTCTTCCATCTTGATGTCGTCCTCAATATCGACGGTCGGTATCTCATCCGCGGCGACGGCCTGCGCAGCATCGGCCTGTTTCGGAACACTCTGCGCCGGACCCGCCGGAGAACCGCTCCCCATCGCACGCGGCCCAAGCTGCAAACGCTCGCAGATAATCTCGGTCGTCTTGTGGTTCTGGTTCTGCTTATCAACCCACGTGCGCGTCCGCAACCGGCCCTCGATGAGCACCATCGCACCCTTCTTCAAATACTGCGTCGCGATCTCCGCCTGACGGCCCCATGCGACGACGGTATGGAACTCCGTGTCCTCCTGCGACGCACCGGCCTTATCGCGCCACCGGCGGTTCGTCGCAACGCCAAAGGTCGTCACAGCCTGGCCGGACGGCGTCGTCCGAAGCTGCGGATCGGCGGTCATTCGCCCGATGATGAAAACTTTATTCAGGTCCATAGGAGTGTTCTCGAATATACGAATGTCCACGAATTACGAATAGGGGAACGCATCATGTTGGATTCGTATATTACCTGTAATTCGTATATTCGGGATTACTTTAAGATTTCTTCTATTTGCTTTTCGAGCGCCTCGTTCGAAAGCGGCAATGGGGACTTCGACACTTCTGGTTGGAGCTGTGGCTGGGGAGCTCCCGCAATCGTCCGCTGGCGCACCTTCGATCCCTCCCATCGCGGCTTCGGCTTCATAAGCGGCGGCGTCACGACAAGCGACCGCAAGATAGCCGCGTGCCCCTTCACGTCATCAGCGATCACGCGCACCGCATCGGGGGAAACTCGAAAATGCATGTATCCAAAGTACGCGCCAGTCTGACGCTTTATTGCATAGGCCAACGTTATCTTCTCCACCGGCCCCTCAAGAAGTATCTCGGCCCCGCGGCGCTTCAAGGCCTCAAGCACGGCTTGAGCACCCCCCTCTTCGGTGGCTAAAAACCCTATCTCGTATGTCCGTGGTTCGTGTTCCATAAAGCGTTCATACCCTACCCTACAGGCAGGGTTGAGTCAACCCCGCCTGTAGTATGCAGAGGCTCACTCGCTCTGCGCCGTCGCTTCTTCTTGTTCTACGACCGCCTCGCCGCTTTCGCCTCCACTGGCGGCAAGCGTCGGTGCTTCAAGCGTCTTCTCATCCTCGTCTCCGCCCTCGCCCTGCACGATACCCTTCCCGCTCCGCGTGATGAGTCGGCCGATGATGACGTTTTCCTTCAAGCCA
>CAZMPQ010000052.1:0-3377 GCA_964568535.1 uncultured Candidatus Saccharibacteria bacterium | reverse complement strand
GTCGCTTGCCTGCCCGCCAGTGCCTTGGCGCCGGCGGGTCACTTGTCTCATGTCGCTTACAAGAATAATGCATGGCTTCTTCGGATTCCGTTTTCGCAACTTGTAGATGCGCGCAACCGTTTTCCGATTGAGCGCCGAACCCACGATACCGTAGATGGTATCCGTCGGCAGGACGCCAACGCCGCCGCGGCTGAGTGTTTGCGCGATGACTGCATGAAACCGCATATGAATATATTACCGCAACCCGTTCACTGCGCCGACTGTTGTTTCGGTTTTTGAACTTTTAGAGAAGTCCTTTCGCAGCACGCGCCTCATCGCCTTCATCCAACCACACTTTGCGCAAACGCACGGACTTCGGCGTTACCTCCACCAGCTCGTCGTCGCCGATGTATTCAATGGAATCCTCAAGCGAGAGGGTGCGCGGCACTTTCAAGAACTCGGAGGCGCCATCGTTCTTGCTCCGCATGTTGGACAGCTGTTTTTCTTTGCATACATTCACGCGGATATCCTGCTCCTTCGCGTTCTGCCCGACGATCTGCCCTTTGTAGACCTCAACGCCCGGCCCGACGAAAAGCTCGCCGCGCCCCTCGGCCGCAAGGAGACCATAGGTGCGCGTCATGCCCGTTTCATGCGCCACGAGCGAACCGTGCGGATTCGCCGCAAAATCACCGCGGTATTCCTCAAAACCCTCAAAGATGGTGTTCATGATGCCCAAGCCGCGCGTGTCCGTGAGGAACTGATTGCGGAATCCGATGAGCCCGCGCGTCGGCACGAGAAACTCCATGAACGCCGTATTATTCTCCACGCGCATCTCAACCATCGTCCCCTTCCGATTGCCCATATGCTCAATAACGATGCCCGTATACTGCTCCGGCACCTCTACCGACAGGCGTTCAATGGGCTCAAGCTTCTTTCCTTCTTTTTCCTTGAAAATGACCTGCGGGCGGGACACTTGAAGCTCATATCCTTCGCGGCGCATCTTTTCAATAAGAATGGAGAGGTGCAGTTCGCCGCGGCCGGAGACAACCCAGCGGTCGCGCGCACCGGCGGCGTCCTCCACGCGAAGCGCAACGTCCGTTTCGATCTCCTTCATCAGCCGGTCGCGGATGTTGTTGGACGTCGTGTACTCGCCCTCGCGGCCCGCGAATGGCGAATTGTTGATGCTGAACGTCATCTTCACGGTCGGGTCTTCAATTTCAATGACCGGCAATGGCGCGGGATGCCCCGGGTCCGTAATGGTCTCGCCGATCGAGATATCATCTATGCCCGCAACGGCAACAATATCGCCTGCCGTAACTTCGTCCACATCCACACGGCCAAGACCGTCAAACGTCATCACGGCGGAAAGCGTCGCCTTCTCGGCAACGCCGGCGCGATTGATGTGCACGATGGGCTCGTTCTTGCGCAATGTGCCCGCGTAGAGCCGCCCGATGGCTATCTTTCCTTTGTAGTTATCGTGCGCAAGGTTCACGGTGAGCATCTGCAGCGGCGCCGCGGCGTCCGCCTTCGGCGAAGGTATCTCCTTCACAATGGTGTCAAAAAGGGGGCGAACATCCCGCATCGCAGCGAGATCCGGCTCATGGCCGGCTTTCCCCTGCACGCCCGATGCGTAGATGACCGGGAACTCCGCTTGCGCGTCGGAGGCGCCAAGCTCCACAAAAAGGTCGAATGTCCGGTCGAGCGCCCAGTTCGGGCGCGCGCCCGGCTTGTCTACTTTATTGATGACCACGATGATGCGGTGCCCCGCCTGAATGGCTTTTTTGAGCACGAACTTCGTCTGCGGCATCGGCCCCTCTTTCGCGTCCACCAAAAGCAGCGCGCCGTCCACCATCCGCATGATGCGCTCTACCTCCCCGCCGAAGTCCGCGTGGCCCGGCGTGTCCACGATATTTATCTTCACATCTCCATACCGCACGGCTGCATTCTTGGAAAAGATAGTGATGCCCCGCTCACGCTCAAGCTCATTGGAATCCATGATGAGGTCGCTCGTCGCTCCGGTCTTCAACTTGAAATCCGCCGACTGCTTGAGCAGGGCGTCAACAAGCGTGGTCTTCCCATGGTCCACGTGAGCGATAATTGCAATGTTGCGTATGTTCATGTTCCGAAGAAAAACGTCTGGCCCACCCAGACGTAACGGCAGTATTATACGGTACCAAAAACCAAGCGTCAATCGTCCGAACACGGCGGGCTTGATGAAACCCGTCTCGTTCGCGATAATAGACGGCATGGCTACATCACCAATGTCTCCCGAAAACCTTGATCCCCACCTCTTTATCCCCGAAGAGGAGCTCATGGGGGAACCGAAGGCTGCTAAACGAGAAGTTGTGCGTTCTCCGGCAGAACTGCAAAAGGTCATCGATTGGGTGCGTGAGAACAAAAATTACCAGTTAAGTTCCTTGGGATACGAACTCAAAGACCTCGCCGATGCGTACGATACTGGTATCTCTCCGGACAAGATATTCAAGGCGACAAAATGGGCTGAAGCGAAACACGAAGGCGAAGAGAAGTCCTTGCGCGACCAACTCTCGGTGACCGACCGAACAAATCTCTGGCTTATCCTCGGCGCGTACGACGCGGCCACTCATGAAACGAACAAAGCGGTAGAAGCCGGATTGCAAGACGCACTTGAGGCGGAACGCAAGGATGCAGAACTCCAGGCGCAGCTTGAAGCCGCCGCCGGCGAGGAAGGCAAACAGGACCTCGCGTGGGTCAAAGCGGGCATCTCGCTCCACGAATGGAAACAGCGAATGGCGAAGCCCAAGCCAGCAGAATCCCCCGCTCCGGTCGCAGCGACCGAACCGCCGAAACAAGAAAGCAAAAAAGAGCGGCCTCAAGTGCCTCCCGAACTGAGCGGCACGATGCAGCTCGGCAATATGATGGAGACATCCCGCCATTGGCTCACGGGAATAGCGGGAGAACTCTTGAAGCTTGACCCAACGCTCGACACGAAGAGTCTCGTCAAAGAAATGCCCGGCCGGCCGGCCAACGATATCGCATCGCTCAAGCTTGCATTTGACTACACCATCACACATCCCGAAGACGAGGCCGCCATGAACATCCGCGATGCCGCGTGGGCAAGATTAATACCAGAAGGCCAAAACGCTCCCCACTGGATGACGCTCCTTCGCATGCTTGCCGATATGAAACGCGGCGAACGGCTCGCAAGAAAGGAATCAAGTGACGACGCAGCGCCCGAAAAACTCGCCGCATAGAAAACGCGCATCATCGCCAAAACCCGCTCGCGTTGCCCGCGAGCGGGTTTTGTTTTATTATCCATCCGACGATTCATTTGCCGGGGCGTCTAATGGTAGGACAGCGGCCTTTGAAGCCGTGAATCGGGGTTCGATCCCCTGCCCGGCAGCAAACACACACCGCTC
>CAZMPQ010000051.1:0-3503 GCA_964568535.1 uncultured Candidatus Saccharibacteria bacterium | reverse complement strand
GCGGTCAAGGAGCAGTTTATAGAACACGAGCTGGCGCTTGTATGCGCCCGTTGACGTATCGTCTTCGTCGCCCTCCATCGCGCCTCGCGAGCGAATTTTCCCGGTCTTGTAGTCAACGACCGTTACGACGTTCCCGCCGCCCAGTTTTTCCAACTTATCTATCTTACCGTTCACGAGTACGCCATCCGCAAGCTCGGCGGTGAATCGCTCCTCGGTCAGCACATTGGCGTTCCATGACGCATGATATTGCTTCCAATATCCGGCGAGCGCTTGGCGTCCGCGGCGGAGGGCGTCGTTGTATTCGGCATCGGTGATGGGTTCGCGGCGCATAGCATCCTCAAAGCGCGCGATGAGATACGCGCTGCCCGGTTCTTCGCCCGATGTTTTCCATGTATTGAAATACTGCTCCAGAGCTTTGTGGATGGCGTTCCCGTAGGAGAGCGACGAATTCGGCGGACCCGGGACGCGCACCAGATTTTGGAAAAAATATCTCCAGGGACATGCGAGATAGTTGTTCAGGGCGGTCGGTGACAGGCCCTGTTCGCGGAAGAGCTGGTTCAAGAACGCTTTGTCGGCAAGATGCGGGGCGCGCGCAGGCGCGGGCGTGAATGCCAACGCAGTGCGTCGCGAATCAAATTCTTGCTCGAACGGCGTGGGGTCGATCGTCGTCATGAGCTCGGACTTCACGAGGCCGATGAAGCGTGAGGCGTTCTGCTCCCGACCGTCCGCATTGCGCAGAGCGTATGACATGACTGCTTCCTGTTTAGCGCGCGTGAGCGCGACATAGAAGAGATGCCGTTCGTCCTCTTCGCTCGCTTCCGCGAGCGTGGCGGAGGTCTGTTCGAGCAGCGCGAACACGCGGCGCGGCAGTTTGAGCGGGCTGCGGTCGGCTGGTGCGCCCCAGTGTTTGTCGTCCGCGTTCGCGAGATACACATACGCGAACTCTCGCCCCTTGGACCGGTGCGCGGTCATGAGGCGTACTTTGCCGAGCGGGAGATGGGCAACGGGGCTTTCCAAGCGCAGTCCGTATCGTTCCGCCAAGTTCAGATATTCAAAGAAATTCTCCAGAGTATAGCCGCGGTTCGACTCAAGAAGTTTCTTCAGCAGCTCATAGAGGCCATGCAGCTTGGCTATTTTTTCGTATCCGTCAGGTTTTGCGAGCAGGGAAGCAAGGAATCCCGATTCGCGCACGATGTCCGCGAACGCGTCGATGATGCCGTTGTTCTTTGCCGCGGCTTTCCAGAGCGAGAGGAGGCGAGAGAGATTCAGCACGGCATCCGCGTTCTCTACGCCGGCGCGGTCGAGCGCCTCCCGCGAGCGGATAACATCGTACAAGTTGCGCTTCGGTCTTTCTTTGGAAGCAAACGCGGTTATTTTCCACGCATCGAGCGGGGAGATGTGCAGCAGGTCAAGGTAGAGGAGCGGAGCGAGCTCTTCGGCTGCGCCATAGCGCTGCACGGTTTTCAGGATGAGCACGAGCTTCCGCATGTCGTCGTCCTTCAAGATGTCGTGGCCGGATTCAATGGCGAACGGAATACCGAGGCGCTCGAGCATTCGGGCGATGGGCGCGGCGTCGCGGTTGTTGCGGTAGAGCACTGCGATATCTTCCGGCTTCGCTCCTTCGGCGATGCGCCGCGCGATGTGCGCGGCGATGAAGTACGTTTCCGCGTCGGCGGTTTGCAGCGCGGCGAGCGCGATGGGCCGTCCGGCGCGTTTCGGCGCGGAGGAGAGCCGCTTTTTGGGGCGTTCGGGATTCGTGAGATGATGCGCGGCGTCCAAGAGCGATTGGGGAGAACGATAGTTCTCCGCGAGCTGTACCTCGCGCACGTTCTTGAAGCGTTTTTGGAAGTAGAGGAAATTTTCCAGAGAGGCGCCTTGGAAGCGATAGATGGCCTGTTCTTCGTCGCCGACCACGAACAGATTCGGCTCTTCCCACCTGCCCTCCGAAACATCGGCGGAGGGAGGCGCGGAAGCGAGGAGTTCGATGATGCGGTTCTGCGCTTTGTTCGTATCCTGGTGCTCGTCGACGAGGATGTAGAGATATTCTTCTTGGAGCGTTCGGAGCAGGTCCTCGTTCGTCTCGAGCGCTGCCTTGACCTTCAAGATCATATCCGTGAAGTCGTATGAGCGTGACTTTGCGAGTTCCGCCTCGTACGCGCGATACAGGCGGACAAGCTCCGTATTGCGCGCGATCTGGTCGGCGATACTCTGATACTTCGTTTTCATCCGGCCCGCGTATGCGCCTTTCTCGTTCACGAGGTCGGGAATTGCCCTGAACGCAGCTTCCTCTTCGGCGAGCAACTTTTCGAACGCATCCGGAGCAATGCCTTCGCCTTTCAATTTCTGGATGGCGGCAAGCGCATGCCGCACGTATAAAAAGCGATTGCCTGGCGGGCGAAGCGCCTGAAGTTCTATCGTGTCGATGAGCTGTTCCAAGATGCGCACCTGTTCCCACTCCGTGACGTTCGCGCCGCCGGCGAGTTCGGGAAAATGTTCGGGATAGGTTTGGATGATGTCGTTCGCAAAACCGTGGAAGGTGTAGAGCGATACGTGATAGGCGTCGCTTGGCGACTGCATGAGCGTTGCGAGTCGAGAGCGCATTTCGGCAACGGCAGCCTCGGTGAACGTGAGCGCAAGAATGGCATCGGGCGGCGTGTCCGTACGCCGGCGAATGTTTGCGATGCGCATCGTGAGGACGTGCGTCTTGCCGGTGCCGGGCCCGGCAATGACCATCACCGGGCCTTCTATTGCGTCAACGGCGGCGCGCTGCTCCTTGTTGAGCTTCGCGTAGGCCTTATCGAATTCTGTCGTTTTGAGCGTTTTGGGCATGTATCCGTCCGTAGCTTCATGCGAAGACGGACGCCTCAATTGTAGCAGGCGTGGTGCGGAGGCGAATAATCCCTATTACTGCGTGAAAAGCCGCGTCTGCGGGATGATCTGCTTTGCCTGCGATGCGGAGCTCCAGCGGAGTTCTGCCACGGCCCCGCCGCCGTTCTCGTAGTACTCCATCGTGATCGGATATCGTTGGCCTGCAGCGAGCGCTATCGTGCCGTTCCATTCCGTCGCTGCCTGATCAATCCATTTGTCCACGAGCAGCTGGTCGTTCACCCACAAGCGGACACCGTCGTCGGCTTTTGCGTAGAACGTGTACGTTTGCGAATACTGGGGCTCCACAAAACCCGTCCATCGTGCGGAGAACGTGTCCGGACCGATCGCCGGATCCGGCGAGCCGCCATCCCATACGAAGCCTATCGTTGGATCAACACGCGTCACGATGAGTGAGGTAAAGTCGATGTTGTTGAAGTATGTTCCCGTGAGCCCGTTCGTCGTTGATGTTGCCGGCGGCGGTGGCGGAGGCGGCGGTGGCGGAGGAGCGCCGATATTCGCATAGCTCACTTCCGCTACTGCTCCGCCGCCATTCTCGTAATATTCAACTCGTACGGTATGCGTGCCGGCTGATATCGCTTTTGTTGCGGTATAGGTCGTGGCCCCTTGGTCTATCC
>CAZMPQ010000050.1:0-3638 GCA_964568535.1 uncultured Candidatus Saccharibacteria bacterium | reverse complement strand
GGTGTAGCCGAGCCATTCCATGCCGCGCTCCAAGACATCCTCAAAGAGGAACGCGCGGAAGTTCCCGAGATGGGCAAAGTTATAGACCGTCGGTCCGCACGTGTAGAGGCCGACGGTTTTCCCCTTGATGGGTTTGAACGTTTCCACCCTGCGCGTGAGGGTGTTAAAGAGATGGAGCTTCGGGATGGGCACGTTATACTCAGTGTAGCGGAAAATTAGAACCTTGGAAACCGGGGAATAAGATTGACCGCAGAGCTGAGAAGTCGTACTATTTTTTTAGCCCTCAAATCTATATGTTTGGCGAAAATGAAGGAGAACGCTGATGACCATTACTCACGAAGAAATCGCCGACGCGCTCAAGGCACGTCGAGCGTGGGCAAAGACCGCCACGGTGAAAGAGATTCGCGCATCGTTAGCGGAGAGCAACCCAGTTGAAAGTCTTGGCGAGTACTACAGGAGGCCAAAGCGCAGCTTGCACAAGAAGGGAAATGGCAGGAGAAAGGAGGTGTCAAGGAGAGAGTAATGGCAATCAGTAGTAAGGACTTAGCTAGGGCGCACGAAGCTTACCAGCGGTGGGCTTCGACCGCGTCCAGAGAGGAGCTCCGTGAGTTCCTTAAGCAGTGCAATTCTCCTGGGGAGCAGCGTGGTAGACGCAAGAAGGGGAACGGCAAAGGAAAGGGAGTGTCGCCGAGAAGAGCGATGCGCCCAATCAACAAGAAGAGCCTCTGATGCGCACCGCTCTTCCGGTCTCACTTTTCAGCCCTCCCGTTGCGTACCGCGCGGGAGGGTGCCTTTTTTTCAACAACTTAGCAATCTTAGCCCATTCAACTCGGCTCAGGGTCAATAGCCGCTATTAGCAACCTCTTGACAAGCTTGCTAATGGCCCTATACTAGGGGAGTAATCGCGAATAATGCGAATGATGGCAAATAATGCGAATCATGATTGACCAACGAACGGGCGATATCTTGACCGCGGCGGTGCGGGAGTTTATCCGGACGGGAGAGCCGGTGTCTTCGGGCCACTTATACGACCGGTATGAGTTCGGCATTAAGCCGGCGATGATACGGCTCGTGCTGAAGGACCTGGACGATACGGGATATCTCGTACAACCGAACTATTCGGCCGGACGCGTGCCGACCGATCGCGGATACGAATTCTATGCGAACGTTGCGCTTCGGGATGCGGAGACGGAGCATGCGCTTCCGCGCCAGTTTATGGACCCTTTTACGCGCGGCGCGTGGCCGGAGCTTTTGCGGCAGATGTCGCATGAGTTGGGACTTCTCTCTGCAGCGACCTTTGCGGCGGAAGATAATATTTGGAAAAGCGGGCTCCAGGCGCTTGTGGACCGGATGGATTGGGAGTCGCGCGCGGAGCTCCGCGCGGTGATGCGCGATGTGGAGGAACTGGACGAACGGATCATGGAAGCGAAGCGGAAGCTCGCGGAAAGCGGCGATGTGCGCATCTTCATCGGACGGAAAAGTCCCGTGACGCGGTGCGAAAATTTGTCCGTCATTTGCGGTGAATATGAAATGGACGGACAGCGACTCGTGCTCTTCGCCATCGGTCCGAAACGAATGGACTACGAGCGCGCGGCCAAAATATTCAAAAATCTCACAAACCAAAAATAAATACGATGGACGAAAACAATACCAATCAAGAAAAAGATCTTCCGCAGGTACCGTCGCAGAGCGAACTTGAGCAGAAGCTCGCAGAGGCAGAAACGAAACGCGACGAATATCTTGCCGGGTGGCAGCGAGCGAAGGCGGATTTCATCAATTACAAGAAAGAAGAAATAGAACGTTTGCAGAATGTCGCGAAGTACGGCACCGAGGAGTTCATTCGCGAGCTCATCGTGTTCCTGGATAATTTTGAGCTGGCTATCGCGGCCCTGGAGAAGGCCGGTCCCGTGGAGAAGGGCATCTATCTCATCCGGACGCAGGTGGAGGATATTTTGAAACGGCGAGGCGTGGAACGCATCAGCGTAAAGGCGGGAGATGCGTTCGACACAAGCTTTATGGAATCCGTTGCGGAGGTGGAGGGTACAGCGCCTCCGGGCACGGTGGCGGACGAGATAGAAGCCGGCTATCGTCTCCACGAGAAGATCATTCGTCCGGCGAGGGTCAGGTTGATCAAGGAAAAATAGTAATCAAACAAACAACATCATGGCAAAAATAATCGGTATAGATCTCGGCACAACGAATTCAGCGGTCGCGATAACGGAGAGCGGCGAGCCGCGCATTCTGGAGAATGCGGAGGGGAATCGTACAACGCCATCCATTACCGCCATCTCCAAGGCGAACGAACGCCTCGTGGGACTTTTAGCAAAACGGCAGTCGGTGACGAACCCGAAGAACACGATATTTTCGGTGAAGCGGCTTATTGGACGCACGTGGAACGATCCGGAGGTCCAGCACGACAAGGCGTGGCTTCCGTTCGAGATGCGCGAGAGCGCGACGCATGGCGTGGAGATAAAGATGGGCGAAGAATGGCACACACCGGAGGAGATATCGGCGTTCATCCTTGCGAAGCTCAAAGCGGATGCCGAAGCGAAGCTCGGCGAGAAAGTAGAAGAGGCGGTCATTACGGTCCCGGCATACTTTGACGACTCCCAGCGGCAGGCAACGAAGAACGCCGGCGAGATCGCCGGGCTCAAAGTGCGCCGCATCATCAATGAGCCGACCGCGGCGGCGCTCGCGTACGGGTTCAACAAACAGAAGAATGAGAAAGTCGTCGTCTATGATTTCGGCGGCGGAACGTTCGACGTCTCGGTGCTGGAAGTGACGGAAGATACTGTTGAAGTAAAGGCGACGGGTGGCGATACGCATTTGGGTGGCGACGACTTTGATAAGCGCATCATTGAATACCTCGCCGCGGAGTACAAAAAACAGGAGGGGATAGACATTGCAAAGGACCCGCTCGCGCTCCAGCGCTTGAAGGAAGCTGCCGAGCGCGCGAAACACGAACTGTCCACCGCCGTAGAAACTGAAGTGAACATTCCGTACATCTCATCCGATGCATCTGGCCCGAAGCATTTCTTGATGAAGTTCACACGTGCGAAACTTGAGGAGCTGGTGCGCGACCTCATTGAGAGGTCAGTGAAGCTTACAAAGGAAACCGTGACGGCTGCGCCGCCGAAGGGTGCGGGATTTGAGTTGAGCGAGATAAACGAAGTTATTCTCGTCGGTGGTCAGACGCGCATGCCGGCGATGCAGGACGCGGTGAAGGCGCTCTTCGGTAAGGAGCCGCACCAGGGCATCAATCCGGACGAGGTGGTGGCGCTCGGCGCTGCGGTGCAGGCAGGTATTCTCCAAGGCGACGTGAAGGACATTTTGCTTCTGGACGTCACGCCGCTCACGCTTTCCATTGAAACGCTTGGCAGCGTTGCGACGCCGATGGTGCCGAAGAACACGACCGTGCCGACGGCGAAAACGCAGACCTTCAGCACGGCGGCGGACAATCAACCCTCCGTTGAAGTTCACGTATTGCAGGGCGAACGGCCGATGGCCGCCGACAATCGTACGCTTGCGCGGTTCATTTTGGACGGTATTCCGCCCTCACCACGCGGTATCCCGCAAATCGAAGTGACCTTTGATATTGATGCGAACGGCATCTTGAGCGTGAAAGCGATGGATAAGGC
>CAZMPQ010000049.1:0-4252 GCA_964568535.1 uncultured Candidatus Saccharibacteria bacterium | reverse complement strand
CGTTGAGGCTGTTTTACTTACAACCCGAGCAGAAATCGCACGAATATCTCGAACGGATTCTTGGATACTTGCGCGGTCGCGTTCTGGAGCGGGCCGAAAGACGAAGGCGGCGGCACTGTTTCTGCCGGAGGTGGAGCTGGCTTATCGAACTGCGGGGGCGGGAACATCGGCATGAATGGCTCTTGCGGCGCGGTCGCCCCTCCTGGCGTACATCCAAGCTTCCATCCGCGCGGAACGCCGCAGGGAGACGGGAATGTCTTGCACGCGCCGCTTATCGGATCCTGTGCCTGCGTCAATTGCTGTGGGCAATCTCCCAACCCCGGCGTCGGTTCAGGCCGGTTCTTGAGGAAACCTTCCATACATTCGCGTATCTTCGCTTCCGCCTCCGGTCCCGGCTTGCCGCCACGCATCAAGTTCTCGAACTCAACGGCGCTCACGCGCGTGCGAAGACACTGCACCGCCTCAGGCGCAAGCGAAGGTGGTTTTGTCTCTTCGTCGTTCACCGGCGGCCCGATAGGTTTCGGCGGAACGAACCCGCCTGCTTGCCCTGAGCCTGTCGAGGAGCCCTCGCCCGGGCCGAACTGCACATAACATTTCTTGTTCAACTCAGCGATAACCTGTCCGGCCGATGCCGTATCCGGCGCATCACCCAAGCGCGAGCGCACCTCCTCCTTCGCCCGAGCAAGACACTCAGCAAGCGCGCCGCCCATACGCATGCCGGGAACCGTTCCTTCCGCCGGTTGCGATTCGCCGGGCTTGAACGATTCGAAGCATCCGCGCAGCTCTTCCTTCAATTCGGCGGTCATTTCCATCGCGCGCGGCAGCGTTGTTGCGCCAAGCTTTTGGGCAACGCATTCGCGGATACCCGGCGGCGCATTCCGCAGAAAATCTTCAGGCGCCATTCCCGTCGGCTCCTCGCCGGCATCGGCGCTCATGAATGCTCCCCCGCTCCCACGCATCATCTGCGTTTTCGCAAAACAGACGCGGAGTGTGTCTGCCATCTCGGGCGTCGGCTGTTCCGTTCCTGAACGGACCGCGTCGTATTGCGCGCCAAGCTTTTCTTTGAGGCACAGAACGACGTCCGCAGGCGCGTCGCGGAAAAGTTCGCGGGGGCGCGCATCCCCGCCGAATTTCTCAAAACATGCGCGAAGTTTCTCACCGACCTCCGGACCGGGCGTGAACTCGCCGCGCATGATGCGCTCCACAACATCCGTTCCGAGCGCGTTCTTCACGCACGCAGCAACTTCGGATGGCGCGTTCTCCAGCCCAGCACGCATACGCACCAATCCCTCTTTCGCGTGTTCAATGTCCTCCTTCGGCAGCAGCCCGTGCTCCTCGGCAAAACGGTAGCACTCCTCACGATGCGCGTCATCGCGGCAATATGCCTCGCATGCATCGCGCGACATACATCCACCGGGGCCCTTTCCGCCAAGCTCCCGCAACTTCTCCACCTCTTCCTGTTGCTTCAGCCCTGCGCGCTCAGCAAATGTTGCACACTCTTCAAAGTGGCTCTGGTCATGACAATATGCTTCGCACGCGTCCTTGGAGCGGCACCCGCCCGGCGTCGTTCCTCCGGACTTGAGATACGCTGCGAGTTTTTTAACCGAGCCGTCTTTCGGAAACACGATATCGTGCTCTTCAGCGAACGCGATGCACTCCGCAAGATGCGCAACATCGTCGCAATATAACTTGCATGCGCCCGGCGTACGGCATCCGCCTGGGCCTCCCCGCTCATCGATGGCGCGGCCGAATTTTTTGGCGCGTTCTCCATCCTCGCCTTTGACCAGCCCATGCGCTTTCGCAAAATCAACGCACGCGGAGACATTCGCTGGGTCATCGCAATACGCCTTGCATGCTTCTTTGCTTTCGCATCCGCCAAGCTCCGCGATCGGGAAGCTCACGTTCAGTTCGGCGCGCGCGACGAACGCCATACCCATTACGGCAACGACGGCTGCGAGCGTAATAAGAACGAGCCAGTGTGCGGAGAGCGCTCTCTGTGTCATATCACTCAAAGGGGTTTTGATATACATCTGCAACCGGATTCTCCACGGGCGGCGCAACGTTCGTGGTCGCGTCATAGAGCTCGCTCCCGATGCCCGGCGTGCGCGCGGCGGCGGAGGTCACAATGAGCGAGCCGCGCGTTTGCGGACCGAGATTCGCGGCGGGTTGAGCAAGCTCGTTATATTCCGAATACCACGACGCGCCGAGCCACACGAAGAGCCCGGTGATGCCAATAAAGACCGCGCCGAGCGCGACGACCACATAGAGCGGGTTCACGTATTGTTCCTGTCCCGGCTCAGGTTCCATTGAAATAAGTATAGCAAATCTGGTACGATACGGCCGGAGAACGAGCGCGCCCATAGCTCCCGCTCGGCGCGGCCGAGCGAGGCTCGCCCGTTGCGTGCGGCAGCTGGCCCCGCACAACAATTGCCCCGATAGCTCAGCTGGTAGAGCAGCTCCCTCTTAAGGAGACGGTCCGAGGTTCGATCCCTCGTCGGGGCACAAAATAAGATCGGCAATTGTTGTGCAGGGTAAATGCCGCAGCTCCCTCTTCAGGAGACAGTCCCAGGCCGAAGGTTTTGAGGTAACCCGAAAGATTCGAACCCTGGTGGGCGCACCAAAACAAAAATCGACGCATGATGGAACCACTCGAAGAATTTAAAATAGCCGAATTGGAAAAGTTCCTGGAGAAACACGAGCTTCGCCGCGTCCGCGCGGATGTCACGGAACGCGTCGTGACGCTCGTTATCGCAGCGCTTGGTCTTATCGCCGCGCTTGCGTGGGACGAGACGCTCAAGGAACTCTTTGACGAGCTTTTCGGCGGGCGCGAAACCCTCTGGGGCAAGTTCTCCTACGCGGTGCTCATCACGATCATCGCCGCATTCATCTCGGTGCAGCTGGGAAAGTTCTTTTCCGCGCGGCGAGGAAAATAGCGCGTGGATCGGGAGCTACCTTTATCTACGAGCTCTGAAAACTCGTGTAGTAGGTTTCCGCCGTCCTGCGGCATACATCGCGCAGATCTTCCGCAAGCGACGAACAGAACTCTCGCGCTTGCACGTCCGAGTGGAAGTACGAGATGAAATCTTTCACCGCGCCGATGACGCAGTTTGAGCGCTCGTCGTAGTTTTGCCCCAGTTCGCAGGTCGCCCGCGTGCGTTCCGCGTTGCTCACGCTCTGCCCGCTCGCGTCGCGACCCAAACTTTGGAAGCATGTTGGCTGCAGCGCCGCTTCCGCGCCGCGGCATGCCGCGAAGACCGACACGAAATCCCCGCCGCTCACCTTGAGGATGTACGAGGTTTGCATGAGATAGCATTGGGTTTTGTATCGCTCGCCGACCGCCGTGCAGGGATAAAGCGGCTCTTCCGGTTTGAGGAACTTCGTGAAGTGATTGCGATTGTCTACCATCACGTTTTCCATAAAAACGCCGCCGTAGCAGGACGAGCGCTCCCATTCGCCGGTCAATTCATCGCAGAGTGCGAGTGAATCAAAGAGCTCCGTTCGCGTCACGACCATCACGCCGTGGCCAAGACCGTGCACGCAGTTGTAGTAGTCAAAATTGTACGTTGCTTTCCCCGGAATGTTCGCGCAAATGCCATCCATCGCCGCGCCGAGAGTCGCTGTGGAAAATTTCCCGACCACACCTTCCATGACGCCGTGGTAATAACCGGACCAGCAAAAGCCATCGCCCTTCGTGAACGCCTCGCCCACATCACCACGGTAAAGATTCGCCGCCTCGCGGCCGATGACATGCGTGAATGGGTGGCACTGCGCCTGCACGTACGCGCTTTTCGCATATCGCGCCTTGAGATCCGCGATCGCTGCTGCCACGCCTTTCGTCCGCACGAGTTCTTGATAGTGTTTTTCGTGACATGCATAGTCCGGGCTTTCCGCGTTCATGCATTCGCCAGATGTATCGCTCGTTCCCGATACCGCGATGCTTCCCCCCGTCGCTGCTCCCTGCAGTTTTTCCATACTCACGGTCGTCGGGTCCACGAGCTCTCGAGCGCTCTGTTTTGTGAGGTCGTCAACGAACGGCGGCGTTGGCGAGCCGCGAAGAGCCGCCCCGGAAAACCACACGAGGGCCACCAAAGCGCCTCCCGCGACCGCGACCAATACATATTTCGCCCCGGCGGACATGTTCCTTAGCATATCAAAAAGGACACCGGGCATGCACTTACTTCAATGCTCCCTACCTGGTATACTATCGCCGACGCCATATGGCCCTCACCCTCCGCACGCGTTTGGATACCAT
>CAZMPQ010000048.1:0-4299 GCA_964568535.1 uncultured Candidatus Saccharibacteria bacterium | reverse complement strand
GTCAACGGGCGCATACAAGCGCCAGCTCGTGTTCTATAAACTGCTCCTTGACCGCGATGAACGGTTCACGATGCGGCAGGGTGAAATAGATTTTGTGGAACCCGACCGGCACGGGAAATTTAAAAAAGAACCATTTACGATAACGGACGCCGAAACCGCCGAACTCCAAGCGACCATCCTCCGGGTGGCACGCGAGATCACCGAACTTTCCTTCTGGGACACCGGCGCGTGCGGAGACCCGCGATGCCCCGGCTGTCCCTACAGAAAGATGATGATGATGTAGGCAGTTGGACCGCCCGAAGGCCACAAAAACCCTTATTCCATAAGGGTTTTGAGCTATGTTGCATAAATTGACAAATATAGTATTTTGGAGTATAATATAAGCGTTCCTTAAAAACAGCACGTCCCCGCTCCACTACCCGGAGTAGGGGCACATCATAGAGAGGAATGGAACTTTTTCGATTTCCGCGGGCGTGAACCCGCAAAGGAGAAGCCATGACCCTGAAGAAGCTGCTGACGTTCGCGCTCCTCGCCCTGCTCGTCATCCTCGCGTCCATCTTCGGACGAGCGGCGTCCGGCGAGGAGCTCACTGTCATCGACGGCAGGCAGAAGACCTTCGCCGAGGCGAAGGACGGCAAGGCCACGATGCTCTGCTCGGACGACAAGAACGCGTTCACGGAGCGCCTGCGCCTCGACGTGCCGCGGTACCGCTACTACAGCTACAACATCGCGCGCAGCGTCTACACGCACGTGCGCGAACGGTATCGCGATGCGGCGCTCGCCGTGACGCATCCGACGGACCGCGAGGTCCCGGATGGCTACGTGGGAAGCTTCTGCGTCGCCTTCGGCGAGCCACGCGGCCTCGCGCGCAACAGCAAGGTACTCGCTCGCGAGGAAACACCTCGCACGACTCCCGAGCTTTCGCGTTCCACCGACCAGAGCGGCCGCATCGTGGAAACGGAGTAGGCTAACACCGCTTCCCCGGCCCTGCCGATGACTCCGCTCGCCCGCTGGAACTCGGCCCTCGCCGAGCTCCGTCGCATCGCGCGGCAAACCGCTCGCGACCGCGACATCTCCAAGACGGAGCGTTCCGTCATGGAGGATGGCCTCAAAGGCGTCCGCGACATCTTGGACGAGAATGAGGCCACGGACACGTTCGTGGAAAGCTCGTTCCACGAGTGGAACGTCGCGCTCACCGAGCTCCGCGCTGCCGCGACCGACATCTCGGGAATGGAGCTTTCCAAGTCCGTGAAATCCGCGATGAAGGCGGATCTCAAGGATGTGGAGGACACGCTCAACAGGAAGAAGTCCAACAAGAAGAAGTTCGGCGTCTTCTAGCCGAACCCCGCTCCATCCCCTCTCGTACCATCCCCGGTGCCCACGCGGCGTCGGGGATGTGCTTTTTCACTCCTCTCGGCGTAGGAATATATCGTACACGAACCGCAAGAACCGGAACCAGAGGTCCTCTTCCGTGCGTGAGAGCACGACAATGACCTCTGCGTTCGACGGCGCCGCACGAAGCGTTTTTGTTCCATACCCATCAGCGCTCACGACGAGCGCGAACTCATCACGCTCGCGGTCCAAAAGCTCAAAATATCCGCGCCAATCGGTCGTTGCGGATACGAAACCGTCCGTCACCGTCGCGCCCACAATGGGCCGGTCCACCTCGTCGCGCACGCCGCCAAACACAACGCGCGGTTTATAGAAGCTCGTCAACACCTCCACCGCCGGTCGCGCCGTACCGCCGGGCATCCATAACTGTGTAGAGCCACCGACCGACGTCCAATAGTTCAAGCCGATAAGGTTCGGCAGATGTGCAAGCTCCGTCAGAAGCTCCTCAACCCATGCCGCCTGGCGCTCGGGAGAAAAATTGCCGTGAATATCCGGCACGGGCGCACCAATTTCGCCGAGCACCACCTTGCCGCCGCTCCGCTCGCCGATCGCGACGATATAGTCCGTCAACTGTTTGATGGTGGGAACATAGTGGTCTATCGCAACCACGCCACCCAGCGCCTTCGTCGTTTCGCGGTCCATCACAAGCCACGCCACATCGCCGTTCATGGAATTATAGTTCACGTTCACTCGCTTGCCGATAGCGGCGAACGCCTCTTCCATCGCCACATGTTCGTTCACAAGGAACTTCCGGTGGCCCGCAAGGTCGCCATTGAAACGCGGGTCGCCCGGCCCGCCGTTCTCGCACTCCGGGCATGCCGTAAAAATATCATCGTCCTCAAAGATATCTGGGTGTCTGAGGATGAACTGGCGCGTTTTCGCGATATGCGTCGCACGGTCGATACGCGGGTAGTCAAACCATCCTTCCCAGCCGGACCAGTTCCCGCGGAACCAGACCTTCAAACCATGCTCCCGCGCAACGGAGAGCCATCGTTTCATAAAAGGAACGAACTCTTCATCATACGGCGTGGCAACCGCAACGTGCGTCGCGCCCGTCGCGGCGATGTTCCCCACCTGCTGCCGGATGACGGCATCGAACGAAGGGTGCCGTCCTTCCGCGCGAGCAACGTCCCGCGAGTACTTCATCGTATCTATTGAACGCAACTTCCAAAATGCGAGTTGCGGATGCGGCAAGATGACCGTTCGGGCTGACCGAAGCGAAAGCAGCGCGATCGCTGTAACGAGCGCGCCTCCCAATGCGCAAAGAGCAAGAACCAGCGCGATATGTCTATGGAGCGGTTTCATTCCGTTTGAAGACGAGTATTTCGGGCGATGTATATACCTTATTGAAGTACTTATATAAGCGGCCTTGCTGCTCAGGCGGTTCGTAGATACTCTTCCACACCGCGTCGTTCTGCTGCACGACGATCCATCGCGCATACTTCTCCGGCTCGCGGAGTGACTCTTCCCAATACGGCCGGTTCCCAATGTATATCACGTTACTCATCGGCACGCCGCTCCGGACAATACTGATGAGCCGCGAGTAGTCGTCCAAGAGCAGCAAGCCGCCGTCGTACTCCCGCGCGAGGAAACGCTCTGCATCCGGCCGCTTTGCGGACGACAGCCCATGCACGCCGTCCTCATAACTTAACACTCTCGCGTATCCAATGCCAAAGAGGCCGAGTTGCGCGATAAAGAGCGCAATGAGCACGAGCCGTCCGGCCGCGCGAGCGCGCGCGAACAGATACCCTAGAAAAATAGCGGTAAAGGGAACCATCATCACGCCGTAGCGGACGTTGAAAAGCGTCCACTCAAAGGTCGGCGGCGTCACATGCGGAATGAAAATGATGGACTGCCCCATAAAAAGCGTCACCACGTAGAACGCAAAGATGCTCGCCAAGAGCCCGCCCACAAGGAACCGGTTCGCCTGCGCCCGGTCCGTAAGGAAAAGAAAGAAACCGGCGATGGCGGCAAAAAAGAGCAGAATGCCTGCATTCGTCATGGAGGTTACGAAATAGTAGAGGAACGCGAGCCACGGATTGTGGTATGACGGCAATTCACCCTTCGCGTGCCACCCCATCTGCTGTGAACGGGCGGAAAATTCGCTCGTCGTGAAATAGAACGGGTCGCCTAAAATGAGGTAGTCCCAGGCGAGCCAGAGCGCAACCGCGAAAAATGCGAGCGTTGCAAAGATAATGACGCTCCCCTCCATCCGCTCCCATCGCTCGCGGCGGAAGAGCCTCCAAATCACAGACACCATCCCAGGAACGCCCACCCACGGCAGATATTTGAGCGCGATGATGCCGCCCTCAACAAGAATAAGGAACCAGCCGTCGTAGCGCGAAAGCGCCGCGCAGAACCCGAAGAACGCCGCACCGATGAGGTGCGGGAGCGCCTCGCCTCGCAAGAACCGCAAGAGATAATACGAAGAGAGCGTGAAGAACACGATGAGCGGGAGCTCCGTCATCGGCGTGCCCTGGAGGTAGAGCACGTTCGGGTTCCAAAGAAATACGAAAGCGCCGACAACGGCAGCCACTCGCTGCGCCGTCAGGAGCACAATGATGCGGTAGATGAAGATGGCGGTCACGATATATGCGACGCCGGAAACGATGGATCCCGCAAGCCCCGTCCGCCAAAGCGCGTCAAAATAGACGAACGGCATGAGCAGAATATGCGGCAACGGCAGCCAAATACCACCAAGCTGCGCCGCGCCTGGAGTTAAACTGTCCACCACGCGCTTCGCGATGTTCAAGTGCGACTCGGCATCGCCGTACGTTACGATCTCATCGCGGATGAAGAGGTACCCCGTTGCGAACGCAGCGGAGATGAGCGCGACACGGCCGATGAGAAACTCGCCGTTCTGCCGGCTGAAAAATCGGCGAACCGCCTCAATGGTCCGTTGTGGAA
>CAZMPQ010000047.1:0-4395 GCA_964568535.1 uncultured Candidatus Saccharibacteria bacterium | reverse complement strand
TTCATATCTCAACCTCCCTGCGAATCTCATCGCAGTATGTGCCGTACACTCGTTGCGGTCAAGAACAGAAGTGTCATTGCTTATACGCTTAATTGACAAGGTGAGCGCATCCACATATATAGAAAGTAGCTGCGCGGACTTGCGTTATGTACGGGTCTGCGCTCACAAGGAGGAGCTGATGCCCAAAGTAGCTGTCCGTATCCTTTCAGATGGATGGGCACAGCTCAGCGTGCTCACCCCGCCTGATAGGATCATGCTCGGAACTGCCGTCACGTTCGATGGTGAGTTCAAAGCTGCGATCACGTTGTTCTACAACGAACACCAGCTTCCATATTTCGCGCATATCGCAAGTGCAATGGAGGGACTAGGCGACCATCCCGAGATCTATCTGGAGCGAAAAACAAACACTGTTCTTCTCCTCGTGCTTTTCCGTGTCCGCCCCGTTCCGCAAACGCTTCTTCACCGCTTCGTCCCCGGTGTCATCCTTCGTGCCATTGGAACGAGTGTGGAGAAGAACATGGTGGAACTCCTCGTTGCCGGAGAATCGGATGACATTCCCATCGCCGGATCGGATGATTTCTTCACCGAGACCGACCGCACGGGAAGGGTCCTCGTGTGCATGGGGGCGCTTGTCAATAATGCGATACGGATGGTTTGGACCTCCCACACGTCGGCCATCGCATCGCGGATACCGACCACTGTGGACATCATCACGAACTGACCGCGTATCACCTCCGGCCCGGCTCAAGCTCAGCTTGGCGCCGGGCCGTCGCAATTTTGAAAAAATCTATTCTTTTCTATACTATTGAGCCGTCATGATCGCATACGCGAAAGAACCAGCCGTACCGACCGAAGTTCCGCTTGGCAGAGCAGAAACGCACGCAACGCAAGAGAGTGCGCCAAACATTCACATCTCGCTCAAAGCCGAGGAAATTTTCCACATCGGCCCATGGCCGGTGACGAACGCAACGCTTCTCGCGTTCATTATCCTTGTGCTTTTGGGCGGAGCCGCCGTTACGGCGCGGAATCAGCTGAAGCTCGTGCCGGGCATGTTCCAGAGCATTTTTGAACTCTTCATTGAAAATCTTTTGGCGCTCATGGACACGGTCTTGGGTGACCGGCACAAGTCTGAAAAATACTTCCCGCTCGTCGCGACCATCTTTCTTTTTGTGCTCTTTTCGAACTGGTTCGGACTCCTGCCCGGCGTTGGGTCCATCATTATCGCGGGCGACCATGGCAATATTCCCCTTTTCCGCGCGCCGTCCGCAGATCTGAACTTCACGCTTGGACTTGCGCTCATCGCCGTCATCGGCTTGAACATTTTTGGCGTCCTCGCCATCGGTCTCGGCCCGCGGCTCAAAAACTTTTTCAACTTCTCGGACCCCATCTCATTCTTTATCGGACTCATTGAGCTTGTCTCCGAAGCTGCGAAGGTCGTTTCGTTCTCCTTCCGTCTTTTTGGGAATATTTTTGCTGGCGAAGTGCTCCTCACCATCGTCGGATTTCTCGCGCCCTATGTCGTACCGCTTCCCTTCCTCTTTTTGGAGGTCTTCGTCGGATTCGTACAAGCGCTCATCTTTTCAATGCTTTCTATCGTATTCATCGCCATCGCGACCGTGGACCATCACTCCACCGAGCACGCTCCCGCGCATTAAAAACGAACGGCGCCGCCGTCATGATGACGACAGCGCCCGCTCTACGAATCGGTGTATGGACTCCATCTGCGTCCGCACAAATGGGGTTGCCCGCAATCGGTCTTCCACACATTGAACGGCTTGTCCGGTACACCCGAGGAGTCTGCCGATCTTCTGATGGGAAAGACCGCTCAGCTCCAGTGCGGCCACGATACCGATACGGTACGCGAGAGCCGAATCGGAAGTGCGGCTCCCCTGCCCCCTCCTCGTTCTCGGGCGCGGACCGTAGAATACGTCATCTGGAACATTCATGGCGCGCGCGGCGCCACGGAACGCCAGTTTCACGACCATGTATTGGAGAAACTCAAGTCGCCTCTCGCACCGCACTTGCGCTATCACATAGCGCTCCGCAAACTCCACACGCTCGCTATGGGACGTCGTCTTTCGAACTGCTGAATCACGGGGCTCATGCGCCATTGTACATCCTCCTGAGCTCACTCCGTTATACGGGCTTCACACATCGCCGTCAATCCCCTAGTAAAATCGGGCTTTTTCTGTTATTCTGATGCCGTTTCGCAGCACGCGAAACGCAATTGCGCCTAGTCGACGCAATCAATCGTTTTTATAAACCTATATGGAACTCTCTCCCGAGGTCGTAAAGCTCTGGGCAACGATGGGCACCATCATGGTAGGCACCATCGCCCCGGCGGTCGCCATCGGCTGGATCGGCTCCAAATCGGCCGATGCAATCGGCCGGAACCCGGAGGCAGCACCAAAAGTGCAAACCGCGATGATCCTCGCGCTCGCCTTCGCAGAAGCCATCGCTATCTACGCATTGGTCGTTGCGCTCATCATTAAATTCGTCTAGTACTCCCGAATATACGAATCGGAAGTAATGTACGAATCTACTATTCGTAATTCGTGCATGTTCGTATATTCGGGAACGCTCCATGTCTGAACTATTCCATCAACTCGGCATTGACTGGCGCCTCCTTCTTTCGCAGGCGGCGAACTTTCTTATTCTCTTCGCGGTGCTCCGTTATTTCGCGTACGGCCCGCTCGTGAAACTGATGAAGGAACGCCGGGCGCGGATAGAAGAAGGCCTGCAGAAAGCAGACGAGGCCGACAAGCGCCTCGGCCAGATGAACGAGATGGTGAAGGAGAAAATGAAGGAAGCGGAGCACGAAGCGCTTGCAATGATGCGGGATACCGAGCAAAGAGCTAAGAGCAAAGAGCTCGACATGATGGACGAGGCGAAAAAGAAGGAACAAGCGATGTTCGCGCAGGCGGAAAAAGTGATGCTTGCTCGCGCCGAAGAGATGCGAAAGAAGGTAGAGGCCGAAGCGGCAGAGCTCGTCAAAGAAGCTATCGTGAAGACCGTGGAAATGAAACCGCAAGCCGTGGATGAGGCGCTCATCGATCGGGCCATAAAATCGCTCAAGGCGCGAACGTAAGATATGAAATACTCGGCAACCGATTACGCCAAGGCATTCACGGAACTCGCCCCTGAAGCGAAATCGGCGTCCGCACGTTCGGAATTGGTGAAGCAATTCTGGGGGGCGGTGGAGCGAAACGGCGATATCGGCAAAGCGCAGAAAATAGTCACTGAAACCGAAAACCTTCTGCGCCGCGCGGACGGCCGCGATCTCTACGAAGTGGAAACCGCGCGAAAAACTGAACCATCTGCAAAAGAGCTCCTCGCTGACATCACAACACCAAAGGACATCGTGCGCGAAACAATAAACCCCGAGCTCGTCGCCGGCGTTCGCATCACGAAGAACGGCAGCGAACAACTAGACGTATCATTGAAGACAAGGCTCGACAAACTGTTTGTATAACATTCGCATTATTGATCCGCAATTCGCATTATTCGCGATTACTCCATGTACGAAATTATCGAAAAACTCAAAAAAGAGATATCTGGTCATAAAGCCGATACGAAATGGGAATCTGTCGGGCGCATTCTTGAGGTCGGCGACGGTATCGTGAAATTGCAAGGCCTGCCGAAAGCCGTGAGCCAAGAGCTTTTGACTATTGAGTCCGGCGAAGGTCCGCGCCGCGCCGTTGCGCTGAATCTGGAAGATGAGACGATCGGTGCGCTCGTATTGGATGATTATCTTTCCATAAAGACCGGCGATCTCGTGAAAGGTACAGGGCAAGTGCTCTCTATCGCCGTCGGCGATGAGCTTGTGGGCCGCGTCGTAGACCCGCTCGGCCGGGCGTTGGACGCCATGGGCGAACCGAAATTCAAAAAAGAAACGCGCGCGTTCTTGGAACAGAAAGCGCCGTCGGTTCTGGATCGCCAGGGCGTGAATACACCGCTCCACACAGGCGTAAAAGCCATCGACTCTATGATCCCCATCGGCCGCGGCCAGCGCGAGCTCATCATCGGTGACCGCCAGACGGGGAAAACCGCCATCGCATTGGATACCATCATCAATCAGAAGAATAATCGCGACGTTGTCTGTATCTATGTCGCGGTTGGACAGAAAGAGTCCAAGACCGCGCGCATCGTGGAAACGCTCAAAAAAGCCGGTGCGATGGACTATACGATCGTCGTTTCCGCCGGCGCATCCTCCCCCGCCGCGTTGTGGTACCTTGCGCCCTTCGCGGGCGCCGCGATCGGCGAATACTTCCGCGACAAAGGCCAGGACGCGCTCGTTATCTACGACGACCTTTCAAAGCACGCGTGGGCGTACCGGCAGATATCTTTGCTCTTGCGCCGTCCGCCAGGGCGCGAAGCGTATCCGGGCGACGTGTT
>CAZMPQ010000046.1:0-4444 GCA_964568535.1 uncultured Candidatus Saccharibacteria bacterium | reverse complement strand
GGGTGAAAAATATCGCACTAACAAACAGAAGCGCAATGGTGAATTTCATTTTGACCTCCATTCTGACCGATTTTTTGGGAAAGATCCACGGCGCGGAGACGCTATACTTTACGAATTATCGTGGTATAATGTGCGCATGAAACACCTCATGACGGTAGGGTCGGCCGCAGCCCTTGTTCTTGCGGCGCCGCTTCTCACGTTCGCGGCCTATATTCAGGGAGGGGAGAACGTGCTTATAAACTCCGCGCAGGCCCTCGCGGATACGAACGCCTACCTTGCGGGCGGTAACGTGACGGTCTCCAGTCCGGTGGACGGCGACCTCTTTGCCGGGGGGGGAACGGTGAACGTGTCGGGGCGCGTTGTGGGCGACCTTTTTGCCGGCGGGGGAACGGTCATCATTCTTGGCTCATCGGCGGAAGATGTTCGTGTTGCCGGTGGGAATCTTACGGTCGGTAGCGAAGTGCGCGGCGAGTTGTTCGCGGCCGGAGGCCAGGTGAACATTGTTGCGGCAACCACCATTGCGCAGGATGCGTATCTTGCCGGCGGGAATATTGTTTTTCAGGGAACTGCCGCGAAGGACTTGGAACTCGCGGGCGGTACGATACAGATAGACGGCACGGTGAATGGAAATGTGCTTGTGCGCGGCGTGGAGAAACTGACGCTTGGGCCTCGCGCTGTTATTCGCGGCAATCTGGAGTACACCGCTCCGCAGGCGGCGGACATTCAAGCCGGCGCGAAGATCAGCGGTGAAACGAAGTTCCATGAATCCGCGCGCGGCAAGGATGCGGCTGCCGCAGCTAAAAAAGGAGTTTCTGAATTGCTTTTCGGCATCCTCACGTTGTGGTGGATAGCGAAGACCGTTATGGTCCTTACGGCGGCGTACCTTATCTGGTATCTGCGCCGAGAGGATGCAACGCATATCATCACGCGGGGGACGACTCGCTTCGGCCGCGAGCTTTTCGTCGGGTTCGCGATGCTCATTCTTATGCCCGTGCTTGCAGTCTTGCTCTGCATCACCGTGCTCGGGTTCATTCCTGGCGTTGTGCTTGGGCTTGCCTACGCGATACTGCTCGCTATTGCGAAGCCCGTGACCGTGCTTCTGGTAAGCGCGCTCGTTATGCGGCGCACGAATCTTGCGTGGTACCACATCTTGCTTGGCCTGCTTGTGCTGGAAATCGCTATGTTCATTCCGTTCATCGGCGGGATAGCGATATGTGTTGTGTACCTCGCGGCGCTCGGTTCGCTCGGCGAGACGCTCAAGCCGCGATTTGACCGGAAGGCGTAGGGCGCGACGTGTACCAAACCGCCTTGCCGTAACGGCAAGGCGGGGGTTGCTCTTCGGCGATTATTTTGCGTCCTTTATCTTGTTTAAGACGGCGCGGACGGTATCCAACGAGTCGCTGTCGTGAATAGAGACGGCGAGGGCGTTCTTGTCTATCTTGCGGAGTGCGGCGAGTTTTTTCTTGAGTTCCGGCGCGGTGAGCAGGTCGCTCTTTGAGAGAAATAGGTGCTCAGGTTTTTTGAGGAGCGATTTCGCGTGCGCGCCGAGTTCTTTGCGGATGACCTTGTAATCTTTCGCCGGATCATCCGACTCGGCGGAAATAAAGTGGAAGAGCGTTCGCGTGCGTTCAATATGGCGCAGGAACTTCACGCCGAGGCCGCGGCCAGCCGAGGAACCCTCAATGAGCCCCGGGATGTCGGCGAGGATGAGTTCGTAATATGCGCCAAGGTTCGGCTCCAGCGTGGTGAAGGCGTAGTTCGCCACCTTGCTTTTCGCGTTCGTCAGTTCGTTCAGCATGCTGGATTTTCCCGCGTTCGGCAGGCCGACGAAGCCGACGTCTGCGATGAGTTTCAGCTCTAGCCGGAACGTTCCTTCTTCGCCGGGCAGGCCCATCTGGAACTGCTTCGGGCTCGTGTTCGTTGCGGAGCGGAAGTGGAAGTTGCCCTTGCCGCCGCGGCCGCCGCGGACGAGGAGAATGCGCTCGCCGACCTTCGTCACTTCAACATCGGTCTTCGCGGTCAAATTATGAATGACCGTGCCGATGGGAACTTTGAGGACGAGATCTTTGCCGTCGTGTCCGTCGCGGAACTGGTCGCGCCCATCGCGGCCATTTTCCGCGGCGAATTGTTTTTTATAGCGGAACTGGTTCAGCATGCTCAAGTCGGAAACGCCCTCCGCATACGCGCTGCCGCCGAGACCGCCGCTACCGCCCACGGGCCCCAAGCTCATCAGATTCTTATTGAACGCGACAGCGCCCTTGCCGCCGTTCCCGGCGGATATTTTTACGATGACATCGTCAATGAGCATGGATACATTCTACGATATCGCCTCAAGGTCTAAAACCTGGTCGATACGTATGCTTTTTACGAAGCCGGGGATGTGGCTTACCAGTATCATTGCGCCGTCATATTTGTTCAAGGCCGCCGCGATAACGGGGATGTGGCGAAAGTTGATGTGGTTCGTCGGTTCGTCAAGGATAAGGAGTCCCGGGCGGAGGAGAACGAGCGCAGCGAATGCCACCAGGCCCTTTTGACCTTCGGAGAGCGCGCCGATCTTTGTTTTTAGTATTTCGGCATCAAGCAGGAATCCGGCGGCGTGCGAGCGTAGTTCCTGTTCAGTGCCTTTGCGCATTGCGTCGGAGAGCGCCTCATAGACGGTCTGGTCAAAGTTCAGCGTGGAAAAATCCTGGCGGTAGTAGCCGATGCGCACGCCGGGCGTCACGTGTTCTCCTCGTGCATGACCGCTCGCGAGCGTTTCCAAAAGCGTCGTCTTGCCGATGCCGTTCGGCCCAGTGAGGAGTAAATGTTCTTTTCGCTTCAGCACGACCGACACTTTTTTTGTGACCGGTTTATGATCTTTCATGACGCTTACAGATGAAAGCGTGAGCAATGTGCCGCTTATATCCTCCTGGCACGGAATGACGAATTGGCGAATGGTCTTGTCTTCGCGGCGTACTTCTACGATGTCGCCCTCCAGCTGCGCTATCTTTTCGTTCATCTTGCGCGCGACGTCGCGCATGTGGCCGCCTTTCTGGGCAAAAAAGTTCGCCTGTTCTTTGCGGTGTTGGATATCTTTTTCCAATCGGACGTTCTTCATCCGCTCGCGTTCCAGGCGCGCGCTTATCTCGCGAACGACGTCAAAATAATTGCCGGTATACTGCTCCACCTTTTTCGTGAATACCTCCAGATACAGAACGCCGTGAGTAAAGGCGTTCAGGAAATCGGCGTCGTGCGAAATAACGATGCAGGTCTTTCCGTAATCTACGAGGAACTTGGTGAGGTGTTCAATGCCCTGCTTGTCCAGATTGTTCGTCGGTTCGTCCAAGAGGAGGATATCCGGGTCTTGGATAAGCGCCTGCGCGAGGAGAAGCCGCGCCCGCTGGCCGCCGGAGAATGCTTGCACGGTCTTCGTAAGCGGCGCTTTGAGGTGGACAACATCCAGTATCTTCTTGATGCGGGGCTCTATGTCATATATCTTTTTTTGGAATGCCGCCTCAAAGAACTCTTTGACCGTAAGCTCCATCTGTTCGCGGGCAACAACCTGTTTTGCAGTTGCGAGCGTCAGGCTACGCGCTATGGAAATGGAGCCGGATTCTGGCGTGAAGTCGCCTGTAATAAGCTCAAAGATAGTGGTCTTCCCGGCGCCGTTCTGGCCCATGAGCGCTATCTTCGCGCCGCGACGAACAGAAAAATCGGCCTCTTCAAGAATGGGCTTGTTGTGCCCGAACCCGAAGGAGACCGCGTTAAAGCGAATGATGGTTTCGTTGCTCGTCATAGTAGGCGAGCATTATATGGTATTTCTCCGCCAACGTACAGGATTTTCTATTTATCCACCACAACCTTGAAGCCGCCGTAGGTCATGCGCCGTGGATCAAAGGGCATTTGCATGTCCTTGTATTTGTCGGCGTTCTTGCTCATTTCCGCGTACACTTTCTTATTCACCGCATCGCGATGCTTCTTGGATTTGAACACAATGAACGAGAACCACACCTGCTCGCCGGACTTTGCTTTTGCGAGCTTCATGAATGTGAGCGGCTTCGGGCCGCCCATGGATGCCGGACGCAGGTCATCGCCAACGCACTCTGCATAGTCCAACGCGCCGTGCTTCATCCATATCCGCTTGCCCCATTGGGCCATTTTGCGATATGCCGCAAAGTTCTTTTTCGGAATCACGAGCACGAAACCGTCTACGTATTTTGCCATCTGTTTGTAGAGTTGATTTTTATTGACCTTGGTACGCCCTCTCCAGGTCCGCGACGACTATTTTCTTCATCTGGAGCATCGCCTGCATCGCGCGGTCGGAGCCTGCCTTGTCTTTCCCCGAGAGCCATTGTTCCATGTCGGGGACGACCTGCCAGGAAATTCCGTACTTGTCCGCAAGCCAGCCACACTGCTGGGCGTTCGGGTCGCCGCCCGCGGTGAGCTTCTCCCAATAATAATCTAT
>CAZMPQ010000045.1:0-4981 GCA_964568535.1 uncultured Candidatus Saccharibacteria bacterium | reverse complement strand
GATATCGACGGGACCATCTTCCGGTCAAGCTTGCTCATTGAGCTCGTGGAAGAACTCGTGCGCGCTGGCATATTTCCGAAACGTGCCCGCGCGGTCTATGACCGCGCGGAACGTCGCTGGCTTGACCGAAAGGACGGTTACGACAAATATATCCTTGCGGTCATCCGCGCGTTCGACCGGCATCTGCGCGGCGTTCATGAGCGTGATTTTGTACGCATCGTGCGGCAGGTTATCCGCATACATCGCCACCGCGTGTACCGTTATACCCGCGATCTGGTGCGCAACCTGCGGCGCAAAGGGTATTTTATGCTCGCTATCTCGCACTCGCCGAAATATATCGCAGGGCCATTTGGCAGGCAGATGGGATTTCATAAGGTGTACGGAATGCTTTTTGAGCTTGATAGCCGGACAAAACGCTTTACCGGAAAACGCCTCCATACGAATATCATGCTGGATAAGGCAGTGGTTCTGCGACGTGCGATGGAAAAAGAAGGGCTCACGCTTCGCGGTTCGCTCGGCGTGGGGGATACCGAGTCCGATATTCCAATGCTGCAGCTTGTGGAACGGCCCATCTGTTTCAACCCGAACCGTCTTTTGTATCGCACGGCAAAGCGAAGGGGCTGGAAGGTCGTCGTGGAGCGAAAAGATATGGTATACTCTCTCTAGATATGGACATTGTTTCCCACGGTCTGTGGGGTGCATTGCTCGCGAAGGCGGTGAACGTCCGCTTGCGCAGGAAGAAAGTAGGCGGGGAGGCCCGCAAACTTGACCCGCTCCTCGCGGGTTTTTGGGGTTTTGCGCCGGACCTCGTAGCGTTTACGCCCATCTTTCTCCTTTTCGGCGGGGGGATGCTTTCCGGGCATCTTGAACCAGAGAATTTCCCGCGGCCCACACAGGCAGAGGCGGCGGGAGCGAATGTGTCGGGAATCTTTTGGCTTACGCATGCGATCTATAGCGTGACGCACAGCGCGGTTGTTTTTGTTGCAATATTCTTTGGCGTCTGGGCATTCCGCAAGTTCGTCTTGAAACGAAGATACCCATTCATGTGGGAACTGACGCCGTGGGCGCTCCATCTTCTCATGGATCTGCCGACGCACAGCTACCGGTTCTATCCAACGCCGATCCTTTGGCCCATTTCAGAATGGCGTTTCGACGGCATTCCCTGGTCTACGCCGTGGATATTCGCGGCGAACTACATCGCGCTCGCGCTTGGATTTTATCTGATGCACCGCCGCCGGCGGCGAGTTGAGGCCATGGAGGCGGAGGCGGCCCTTGCCCCCGCTGTCCAACGGGTGGATCGCTAGCCGTGTTTTGATAGTAGTATTCGGTATGATGGCGGCATGGGAGCAACATCCCGCCGTGTTTTTGTGGCCATTCCGGCGTCCAAGGGCGTTCAGGATGCCGTTTATGAGTGGCGCAAGGCATACCGCAACCTTCCCGTGCGCTGGGTTGCGCCGAAGAACTTGCACGTGACGGTTGTTCCGCCATGGGAAGAAGATGACGTTGATGCGGCGATGGACGCTCTGCGTATGGCGGAAGGCACCGTGGGGTCGTTCGCTTTGCAGTATTCGCTCGTGCGTTACGGACCGACGCTTCGCGAGCCGCGGCTCATTTGGGCGGAAGGGGAGGCGCCAGACCAATTATTTACGGCAAAGCACGCGATAGAGCGCGCACTGTCTCGGAGCGCGAGCGGAAAGCCATTCCGATTGCATTTGACCGTCGCACGATTCGACCCAGCGCGTTTCCCGAAGTTCTCTGAACAGAATATTCGGGATGCTGTTTCGTGGGTAGAAGAAGCGCGTTCGTTCGCGTTGTGGGAATCGCGGCTGTCGCCGTCCGGTGCCGACTACACGATGCTCGGAGAGTTCCGATTTTAGATATATGCCCCAAGATGTGTTCGCGGCCGGTCGCTTGAGGCGACCGGCCGCTCGTCAGTGTTGGGAAGGAGGTTCGCGTGCAACGTTTGGGAAGAAGAAATGGAGCACGAGCCAGCCTCCTCCGAAGAGGATCGCGTAGAGCCCGAGCATCGCGAAGAAGAAGCGCTTGGCAAGTCGCCAGAGCTCCTCTTGCCTGACCCGTCCCTCAGGCGTTCCATCATGCGCAGTGAGCCAGCTTGCGTCGGCGAACTGCCCGTATGTTGCCGGAACGGCCGTCTCTTGTGGGTTGGGCGTAAGGGGTGGCGCCTCATGCATGCGCTCGACACCATATCTCGCGGCGGCGAAGAACGCCGCGACGAGGAACGCAAGCACAAATCCCGGTCTCGGCATGAACTCCTCCTTGTGTGGGTGGAAATGAGCGCAAAGCCCTGCGCTTTGTTGTGAAAAAGTATACGCCGGGAACGAATGCCGTCAACCGCATAAAAAGTACGCACGCCCGGCAGGTCGGAACCTGCCGGGCGGTGTTAGAAAAGGAGCGCTATGAGGAGCTTCTGTCTGCCGAACCGGCTCGCTCGCTCATGGTCGTCCATGCGGATGTCGATGAGCGTGTGTTCTGCGTCCCGCATTGCCTTGCCGGTGTCGTCCACTTCACGAATGCCGATGCCGGGAATGTGGAGCAGCCCACGAGCGGGGAGCGCACGACGATAGTCGGCGGCAACACCATCGTAGATCGTTGCAGGATCCATGAGTGACGTCGTGCGTTCGGACCACGGGCCGGTCTTTCCGGTGCAAATGCGACAGGGACAGTACGCGGTGACTTCCGCCTCGATGTAGAGCGCATGGACGGGTTCGAAGATGGCGCTGTGGATGGCGCGCGGGGTTGGTAGCGGCGCGCTCGGCATCGTTCTGTATAACGCCAAAAACAGCGCTACCGTGACGTTGAACAAGCCAACCGTAAGCGTGAAGAGTACGGACGGCACAAAGGGCCCTTGTCGTTTCATCACAGGACTCCCTGAGAACGGCTCCAGGCGGCGAGCAGCAAAATGACGAGGAACGCCAACACAAGTATCGGACCGGTCCCGGTCCGAGTGCGATGACGCTCATGAAGCCGCGCGGTTCCCCGACGGCGCAACGTGAAGAACGGCGAAACGTGTTTCTCCAATAGCGACCTCCAGATCAGATTTTTCGCTTTTCCCGAATATGAACTGACCCGCGCCGAAACGCGACCCAGCAACTTCCCGAAGGGTGGTTAATGTCCGGGAAAAGCGAAACGAGTTATTGGTGAGCTGATGAAAATATAGCACGGACAACTTGCATTGTCAACAAGGAAAAGTTTTCCACAGAGAGAAATTATTGACGAAGGATATTTCCATTGATATAATATGCGGCATCCGTTCGCGCGCGCATGCACGTGCGGTCGGAGAAACGCATCCTGCACGGTTTCTCGCGAGGCCGTGCGTTGACAAAAACGACGAAGCCCAATGATGGGGGTCGTAATGGCGCAAAAGCCGCAAAGGCCACCGAGTCGTTTGGACACCGTAACGCACCTGCTCTTCGGCAGAGCGACGTGCCGCTTCTGCTTCCTGTCCGTGGGGCTTTCCGAGGACTATCGGGGAGTCCTGAGGTACGGGACCGAGTACCACGCGGTCCACGCGAAGTGTGCGAGGGACCGCAGGCTGCTCGGTAAGTCGCTGGCCGTTCGCCAGCTCTTGATGCAAGAACGCAACGAGCTGCTCGAAGCGCAGCGTGCACATGGGGAGGCGGTCAACCGACAGCCCGAGGCGGTCCCGAGGACCGTCGATCGGCAGCCGCGCGCGCCAGCCTAGCCCCGAAGGGGCCAGTCGTCCGGGCTGGGGACCGCGAGGTTCCCAGCCCATCATTTTTATGCCGGGCCGATTATTTGCCGGAACGTTGTACGAATTCGGAAATACCGAGCTTGCGCATGACGTAGAGCAGTACAGAAACGGTCACGGCAGTCGCGACAGCGAATTGCATAAGGCCAAGCCCTGCGAGCATCCCGACGGCGGCAATGACCCAGATGACGGCCGCGGAGGTCAGGCCGTAGACATGTTCACCTGTTTTAATAATGATGCCGGCGCCGAGGAAGCCGATGCCGACGGCGATGTTCGCGATGACGTTCAGGAAGCCGGCATTGTGCGCGAGGATATCGTGGACGTTCGTCGCGTAATTTTCGGCAAGCAGAGCGGGGAGATAGAGCGCAACGATGGTGAATATCGCCGACCCTCCGGCGACCATCATGCCCGTGCGGATGCCCGCTTCCTTCCCGGCGAGCTCACGCTCCAGGCCCATTAAGGCACCCAAGGCGATAGCGACCGCGAACTGCGTATACATTTGAGAAAAGTCCATCATTGGCTTATTATAGCATTTGTCATTGCTATGAGAACCTGGATACAGGATATCAAAGATTCCGAAGGGAAAGACGTTGAGCTTTTCGGCTGGGTGCACGCCCGACGAGACCACGGGAAGCTTGTCTTTATTGACCTGCGTGACCGGACGGGTCTCGTACAGGTTGTGTTCGGGCCGCAGGTAGAGGCAGCCAAAGAGTTGCGACTGGAGTATGTTGTCCGTCTCAAGGGTTTGGTGAAGAAGCGGCCGGAGAAGATGGTAAACGCTGAGACCCCGAACGGAGCGTATGAATTTGAGGCGAAAGAGCTTGTTATATTGAATCCGGCAGGCGAGATGCCGATTCCGGTTGATGGCGATGGGCGCGAGGTGAACGAAGAAGTGCGGCTCAAGTATCGCTATGCGGATCTCCGTCGTGGGCGTATGGCAAAAAATCTCCTAATGCGCCATCGGCTCACGAAGTTCATCCGCGACTATTTGGACGAGAAAGGATTTCTGGAAGTTGAAACGCCGATACTCTCCAAGTCTACACCGGAAGGCGCGCGGGATTACTTAGTTCCGTCGCGCATCAGCCCCGGCAATTTTTACGCGTTACCGCAGTCGCCGCAACAGTACAAGCAGCTGCTCATGGTCGCGGGCGTGGAAAAATATTTCCAGATAGCCCGCTGTTTCCGTGACGAGGATACGCGCGGCGATCGTCAACCGGAGTTCACGCAGCTCGATATGGAGCTTTCGTTCGT
>CAZMPQ010000044.1:0-4991 GCA_964568535.1 uncultured Candidatus Saccharibacteria bacterium | reverse complement strand
GGCTGGTCCTTTTGCACGAACGTCAACTGCAGGCTTGTCGTCGCGGCCGGGTCCACGCTGAAGGATGGGGATACCGTTCCGTACCCTGCGATATCGTAGGGAGCGTTCGCGGCGCTGAAAACGTACGTATCCCACTCCAGCGAGAACTGCGCGGTGCCGCTCGCATTCGTCGTTGACGTCGCGAAGGTTTTGAGCACATCGGGCGCAGTACCCACGAGCTTCGTGCCGGTCGCATTGAGCAACGCGCCGGACACAGGCGCGCACGAACGGTCTTGCGCAGTGACCGTAATGGGAGCGAGCTGGTCGATGGCAAAGCTTACTTGCGTCAATTGTCCCTGCGCGACGGTCGCATGCGGACGGATGGGGTTCGGATTCTCCGCCGAGCCCGGAGCATATGTCCGGTCGGCAGAATAACCGCTTTTCGTTACCCATATCTGATAGCGATTCGTGGACGTCGGTACGTCCACAAGCTGCAGCAGACCATCGTTGTTCGTCGTGTCGTTCACGAGCAAGGTTGGCGTCGTGCTGTTATTCACCACCGTCACGTTCGCGCCGGAAACCGCGATGCCGTCGGCATCAAAAACGTTCACGAAAAGCGACCCGTTGTTCGTTGTGGTCTCCAGCCCATCTGGCGCCACGCGCGCCGTGAGCGTTACCGGGCGGAAATACGCCGCACACGTCGGACAGCTTGCCGTGACGGACACCAATCGGTAATCCGCGGGCGCCGTGTCGTTCGGCGACCCTCCGAGCGTTCCGTCGAACGGGTCGTCGATGTTCCGCACGGTGAACGTAAAAACGAACGGCGTGCCGTCATAGACCGTACTGGTGGACGCCGGCAGTTTCCCTGCCGGCCAGCCGTTCATGATACCCACATCGCTGTATGGCATATTCCGGATGACCTCAACATGGCTCTGGAGCGCCGCGGTCGCCGAGCCGATGAGCTTCGTGTTCGTGGAGATATCCACGAGATTCGCGAACGTGCCGTAGATGGCGTAGGCGATGAGCGCAAAAAGCCCGATCGCGACGAGCGTCTCGATGAGCGTCAGCCCCGTTCGCCGTTCATGTCCCTGCGACAGAAGGTCCTTCATGGTGCGGCCGGCCTACACCTGCAGGCCTTGGGTTATCTTGTAAATGGGGGTGATGATGGAAAGCGCAACGAACCCGACGAGGGCGCCCATGAAAAGCAGGAGCAGCGGCTCAATGACGGTCGTGAGGTTCGACACCGACTCGTTCACCTCGCCTTCGTAGAACTCCGCAACATAGACCAGATTCTCCTCCAAATTCCCGGTCGTCTCCCCCACCTGCACCATCCCGGTCATCATCGGCGGGAAGAGCGCCGGCCTGCTCTCCAAGTACCGCGTCATGGATTCGCCCCGTTTCACGCCCTCAATGAGCGCTTCTATCTCGCGCCGGTAGTACATGTTGTGGAACGTCGCCTTCGCGATCTCCAGCGCATCCACAATGGTCATGCCGCTCTTTAAAAGCACCGAGAGCGAACGGGTGAAGTTTGTCAGCGTAATACTTTTCGTTACTTTGGAAATAACGGGTGTCGCGAGCGTAAGCTGGTCAAAAAGAAAGTGCACGGACGGGATAAGGAGTGTGAGCCGCGCGCCGATCATCGCAAGTATCATCCCGATACTGAACGCGATGCCGTGTTCCTCCAGGAACTTGAGCGCGAAGATAAGGAATCGCGTCGTCGCCGGCAGCTGCACATTGAGCGACCCGAAGACCGGCAATATCTTTGGGAAGATGAAGAAGGTCAGGAACCCCGTGATGGCGATGGTCGCGAAGAAGATGACGGCGGGGTATATCATCGCCCCCTTCACGCGGGACGCGACCTCTTTCTGTTTTTGCAGTTCGTGCGCAAGATAGAGCAGGGTCTGCGACAGATTTCCCGAGGACTCGCCGACGCGCACCATATTCACAAAGAAATCCCCGAACACATGGCTGTGCTTCTGCATGCCTTGCGCCAGGAACTGCCCGTTGTTCACGTCCCGAATGATCTCGTCAATGATGGCGTTGAATCCGTTGTTGGATGATTGTTTCCGGATGAGCTTCAGCGCCTCCAACAGCGGCATACTGCTCTTAATGGCGACCGAAAGGTGCCGGGCGAAGTTTATCTTCTCCTGGAAGGAGACCGGCGACCATACTTGGTTCAGAACGTTTTGAAAGGTCATTGTGCGCGTCTATTCATGGATGATGCGGAATATCTCCTCAATGGTCGTTGTGCCTTCTGCAGCTTTCCGCAAACCGTCTTCCACCATCGTAATCATACCGTTTTTCACAGCCGCTGCCTTGATCTGCGCCGAATCCGCCCGGCCGATGATGAGCGAGCGTATCTCCTCGTTTATCTCCAGCACTTCGTGGATGCCGATGCGGCTCCGGTAACCGATACCGTCGCAGTCGTTGCATCCGGGCCCTTTGGTATAGAACTTCTTGAATTCCAGCATGTTCGGCACATCGCTCAAGCTCTTGAGGTCTTCAGGATTCACATCGCGCTGGACGCGGCAGGTCTTGCACACCAAACGCACCAAGCGTTGCGCAACAGCGACGTTCACCGTGGACGCCACGAGGAACGGCGGGATGCCCATATCCATGAGCCGCGGGAAGGTCGTGGCCGCGTCGTTCGTGTGGATGGTACTAAGCATCAAGTGGCCCGTGAGCGCCGCATTCACGGCAATGGTCGCCGTTTCCGCGTCGCGTATCTCGCCGACCATGACGACGTTCGGGTCTTGCCGCAGGATGGCGCGCAGGCCCGTCGCGAACGTGAGCCCCGCCTGCGTGTTCACGGGTATCTGCGTCACACCGTCCAATGAATATTCAATGGGGTCCTCGATGGTAATAATGGATACATCGCGCGTATTGAGCTGCTTCAAAAGCGTATAGAGCGTCGTCGTCTTTCCCGAACCGGTCGGGCCGTTCGCCAATATCATACCGTACGGCTTCCGCACCGCTTGTCCGATGGACGCCATCTGCTCTTTCGTGAACCCGAGGTCTTCGAGCGTAAACACCTGGCTCGCTTCTGCAAGCAGACGCATCACGCAGTTCTCGCCGTAATAGGTCGGTACGATGGAGATACGCACATCCACATCCCCGCCTTCCTTTATCTTCACGCGGATACGGCCGTCCTGCGGAATATGGTGCACGTCCGTTTTGAGGCCGGACAGAACTTTGATGCGGCTGATGACCTCCTGCTGCAGCTGCTTCGGAAGCGTGAATCCGTCATGCAAAATGCCGTCTATCCGGTATCGCGCAAGGACTTTTTCGGTCGCCGGCTCAAAGTGGATGTCCGATGCGCGCGCGCGAAAACCGTACTCAATGAGCACGTCCACAAGATCGATGATGGAAACCTCCGCCGGCGGGGACGCTAAAAGCTTGTCGGTCTCCGCCTTGACCGTTTTCAGATCGCGCACGTACAAATTATATCATACGCTCCACGGCATTGTTCGCCGCGATGCGCACCGCAGATACTAGCGGAAGAGCCTGACAATATCGTTCACGGTAATGCCGAGAAACAGGAGCATCAAGAACGCGAATCCGAGCCCATTGAGGAACGCTTCAACTCGCGCGGAGACCGGCGAACCTTTGAGCTTTTCCACGCCGACGAGGAACAATCGCCCGCCATCCAACGCCGGGAACGGGATGAGGTTCAAGACCGAGAGATTCACCGAAATGAGCGCCAGAAGCTGCACGAGATAGATGAATCCGAGCTTCCCGGTCTCCTGCGCCACGGAAAAGATGCCCACCGGCCCCGCAACGCCGGCCGGAATGCGCGCATGGAGAAACACGCTTTGCAATAGTTCGCCGAACGCCGTGAGCGTATACCAAAAGACCAATCCGGTCTGCCACAGGCCATCCGTAAGCGCCTGCAAGAACGGTCGGCTCGCAAAACCGGCATCGCCGAGATACACGCCGAGCGCGCCTTCGCCCTCATCCGTCATAACGCGCGGCACGGCGGAGAGCGTCACGGCCTCGCTCCCGCGGCGTACGGCGAAATCCGTATCCAAACCTCGGTTCGCGTTCACGAACCGGATGAACTCTTCCGAACTCTTGAAACCGACGAGGAGGTCGCCGGTTTCAAAACCAGACAGTGCCGCCGGCGAGCCCGGCTGGATACCGGTCACGACGACCGCCTGTTCCGTACCCACCATAAAAACACCCGCGAAAAGGAACCAGCCGATGACGAAATTCATGAGCACCCCCGCGGCGATGACCGTGGCGCGCTTCCATGCCGGTTGCGCCGAAAAGAACCGGCTCCGCTCCTCGGGCGAAAGCTCTACCGGTGGCGCAACGCCATCCGCAAGCCGGTCGTTCTCGCCGGCAATGCGCACGAACCCGCCGAAAAAGAGGATGTTCACGCTGTACTCCGTCTCCCCTTGCTTGCCATGAACTTTGTTGAAGGGTCTCCACGCAAAGAGCCGCGGCGGGAATCCGAGGCCGAACTCATGCACGCGCAGACCGAACATTTTCGCGGCAACAAAATGCGCCGCCTCATGGAGGATGATAAGGATGGAAAGCCCGACGAATGCGATAAGTCCGATCAGCACGGAGTTATGCTACCACATCATGTTGGAGTTCACGAATCCGTTACGGCGGCAAGACATATCGCCGCAACGATGGCACCAACCAATCCAACGCGTTGATGGAACGCAAGGCGTTCGCGGTTCAGGAACATGCCAAGCGCAGCTGCTACCGCGATATATGCTTCGCTCAGAGCCGTCGCGATAGCGATGGGGATGTAGAGCATGCTCGCGGTGTACGCCACCCATCCCGCCTTGTCCAGAACGCTCACGCTCAAGATAAGACGCTTATTGCTCGTCCAATCGCGCCGCACATCATGCCAACGCCGCGTCGCCGTAAGGTACACGCTGCTCACCACGAGCACGAACACGCTCGCGAACCAGTTCACCATGAGCGCTCCCACGGCGCGCCCGCCAAGACCGAAAAAGAGGTTCGCAAGGCCCATGCCGAACGCTGCGACGACGGCAAGC
>CAZMPQ010000043.1:0-5168 GCA_964568535.1 uncultured Candidatus Saccharibacteria bacterium | reverse complement strand
CCGCGCGGAACTTCGGATGCGCGAGAAGATTTTTGAACCCTTCGGTGCCGATGTGCCCTTTACCGATATTCTCGTGGCGGTCGTTGCGCGACCCAGCGGCCGTTTTGGAATCGTTCGCGTGAAACACCACAAGCCGCGGCCAGCCGATGGTCCGTTCAATATCCTCCGCAAGCTTCTCCACGCCCGCCTGACTGAACTCGGCGATGCCTGCTTCAAATGCGTGTGCGGTATCAAAACACACACCGATGCGCTTGGAGCCGAGCTTTTTGATGAACCATGCGATCTCCGCAAGGTCTTTTCCCACCTTCTCTCCCCCACCGGCGGAGTTCTCAATGATGCATAAACTCTTACCGGGCGACTGACGAAGGACCTGCTTCAGTCCCGCCGCAGCGCGAGCGAGCGATTGCTCGCGGAACAGACCGCTCTCGCCCGAACCCACATGCACGATGGCGCCTTGTGCACCGATGAGTTCCGATATCTTCATCGTTGCAGCAAGTAGCGCCACCGATTTTTTCCACAAGGGAACATCCGATGTTGCAAGATTGATGAGGTACGGCGCGTGCAGAAAAATATCGCGGATACCGGTCCGCTGCGCCGCCCGGCGGAATTCGGCCACGGCGGATGCGCCAGGCATCTGCACCGCCCACTGCCGGGGCGAGGAGCCGAAAAGCTGGATGGCCTCTGCGCCGATATGCTGGGCGTGCAAGATGGCGTTCGGCAGCCCCCCTGCCGCCGAAACGTGCGCCCCGATGATCGGTCGGTCCATAATGCCGATAGTCTAGCATTTTCAAGGTTTTTTCGGCCATCCATTGACGAACCGCCGATTATCTGCTAGGATATCCCCGTTCCACGATAAACCCCGAGAGGGGCTTTTTTGTTGGGAAAATAAGCATTTATGTTCGCTCACGCCATTATCTGGGGCCTCACCGCCCTTCTGACCCTCTACCCCACTCCAGCCGGGGTAAAAGCCGATATTGAACCCTCCGCCGGGCCCGTCTTTGAGGTCAAAGAGGTCCGGACGGTTTGGATCACGGCCTATTCATCCACACCCGAAGAGACGGACGATACGCCGTTCACGACGGCCTCGGGCCAGACGGTTCGCGACGGCATCGTGGCCACGAACCTCTACCCCTTCGGCACGAAGCTCCAGATACCGTTGCACTTCGGCGACAAGGTCTTTGAGGTCCAGGACCGTATGCATGCCCGGAAGACGAACGGTGTGGATGTGTGGATGGATGGCAAGCACCAAGCCCTCGCCTTCGGCGCTCACAAAGCAGAGGTGCATATTTTAAAATAGAACAGGAATTCCCGCGGGAACGCTGCCGGCCCGGCTCTTCAAAGAGCCGGGCCGGTTCTTTTTACAAAAACGTGTGCCCCGGACCACGCGGCCCAGGGCACAATACGATCCGGAGTTCAATGGGGAACGACGACGTGGCTACAGGTCCACGTCCGCGAGGTCGCCCTCGCTCGGGCCCACGCGCGTCCGCTTGGGGAACGCGCCCCGCACGGGACCGCCCGGCACTCGCCCGGCGTCCAGGATACGGTCTCGCAGCGCCGAAGCGGCTGGCACTTCCCTTACCGGCGGCTTGCCGGAAGAACCGACACGCCGCCCGCCGACGATGCCCGAGAACTCCATCATTCCTTCTGCGTTCATTTCCACCTCCCGGTGGTTGATTGCCGATAGATAGTATACGTATTTTATGGAAATTTGCAAGTTTTGTAGGAATATGCTATTATCTCGCCCAGTAGTACCCACGGCACTAGGAGGGAGAATGTATCAGACATCCGCGCTGGAAGTTCTCGGCGGAACCTTCCGTCCCCAGGATTGGTGGCTCCGGAGCGTCCCGGTCTCCAACACGCAGGCCTGCCTCAGGGCCATGCCCGCGAGGCCAACCCCACAGCCGTCCGTGCCGTACCACGCAAAGCAGCACAAGAAGAAGCCCGCGCCGAAGCAGCGCAGAAGGTGAGCGGGAGTTCGTAGTTCCCGGGTCACGAAAGGCCTCTCTCAGCCGGCAACGCCGGAGGAGGGAGGCCTGAACATTTTTAGATATTCAGCGCGTCCACCTTCGCCGCTACGATAAAGTCGTTTTCGGTAAGCCCCTGCACCGCATGCGTGAAAAGTTCCACCGTTACTTTGCCGTACGACACCGTGATGTCCGGATGATGGCCCTCGGATTCGGCAATATCCCCCACACGATTCGCGAACGCGAGCGCTGATTTGAAATCCGGGAACTTGAACTCTTTTTTGAGCTTCATCGCACCCGCACCGGTCACAGGGCTCTGCCCGTACGCCGCCCAACCCGACTTGAGCTCCGCCATGAGCTTCGTCACCGCAATCGCATCAAGCGGCGGCGTACCCCCTTCGCACGGAACGCATTTTTTACTCGTAAGATCCATACGCGTATCGTATCACACTTCGCTCGCCAGAAGGTCGGCTATTTTAAGCCGCACATCCTCGGGATAGAGATTTTGGATATCGCGCAATCCGGCGAGCGGTTTCCAGACGGGATGGTACTGATTCTCCGGCGTCATGATGGCCTTCTCCTCACCGCCGAGCACGGGCTCGCCCGTGAACCGCTTCACGAGATAGTAGTAGCCGTACTTTCCCATGCTCTCCATTTCAAGGAGCAACTTTTCCGGAATGATATCAAGCGTGAACTCTTCGCGAAGCTCCCGGATAGCGGCTGCTTCCGGCGTTTCATTGTCCTCCACGGAACCGCCGGGGAATGCATAGTATTCTTTTCCCTCTTTGATCCGGTGCATGAGGAGGATATTTCCATCCCGAACGATAACTGCGGCAGAACGCTTCACTATGTTATTCATCTATCGTAATAACCTTATCGCGAAGTGTTTTGCCCATCACAATATTCACACGCGAGCGCGCGACGCCGAAATGCTCCGCGAGCGCCGCGATGACCGCGGCGTTCGCTTTCCCCTCCTCCGGCGGGGCGGTGACCGAAACGTCATATACGCCATCTGTCACTCGCTCCACCGCCGTTCGTTTCGCACGCGGCTTCACCGAAACCAATAATTTCATGCGCTAGAAGAGCGCTGGCGGGTTCGCGAGACATCCCCGCAATTCCACCGTGTCGCGCCAGCCACACTCGCCATCCGCCTGCCGTTCGCAGATGGCCGTCCGATAGCATGCATACTCCGCACGAAACTCGCAGGTTGTCGCGATATCGTCGCGGTCGGTACAAAGTTGGCCGCTGCAGCCGCCTGGTCGGCACTGCGGCATATTCACGCCGTCGCCTTCTCCCGTCGCCGAGGGTGGCGGGAACCGCACGGGCACACGCAGCTCGGCGTCGTGCTCCGGCAGTCCGGAGGGGTTATCTTTTCTTAAAATAAGCGTCCCCGCACCCGGCGGTTGCGCCGTGAACGTGAGCGTCGCGCGGAACGGCACGAAATTCTCGGTCATCCACTCGCCCTGCGCTTGCGCGGGCACAACTGCGATGATCTTGCCCTTCGCATCAACCAGTTCCACGGGGAACGATGCCTCAAAGTACCACATCCCGCGCGCTTCGCCGGTCACGACGAGCGGGCTTTCCACCGGCGAACCTGCCGCCGGTTCCGAAACGCGTATCATATCGGACACCGGGCGCGGGCCCGGCCCCGGCGAGCCATCGCTGGGCGTTTCCGGCGAACCATCAACCGGCGGCTGCGGAATGGGGATCGCCGTATGCGATGGGAACATGAACGATGCCCCTGCGGCGAGCGCCGCGAGCACAAGGATGGCGATGAATAATTTGTGTTTGAGCACGTTCATGGGTCAAGTTCCGATATCCTTGAGGATACCAAATCTCCTAGCTGTCCCGCGAATTGAAGGTTATCCGATAGATGACGCCTGCTTTATCATCCGATACATACATCGTTCCGCCCGGTTGCGTAAGGACGTCCACCGGCCGCCCGAGCGCGCCCTCCGGCGTAAGCCATCCCGATACAAAATTCTCTTCGCCAATATATTTCCCTTGCGCATCCAGTTTGTATCGCACGAGCTTGTATCCCGTTGGCACGCTCCGGTTCCACGACCCGTGATACACGACAATGGCGTTATGCCACCAATCCTCCGGCCATCCCTCTTCCGGAACGAACGCGATGCCGAGCGGCGCGGAGTGCGCCTGAATATCAATATGGCTTGGCGTTTCGAACGGTTCCATACATGGGTTCCGGATATAGGTGTTCTTGTCGAAATCCGTATCGTGCACGTTCTTGCCGTAACAGACGGGCCAGCCATAGTTCTTCCCCTCCCCGATGATATTTATCTCATCCGGCGGAATATCGTCGCCCAGCCGGTCACGCCCCATCTCCGTCGTCCATATCGCGCCGCTCACCGGATGTATCGCCATGAATACCGCATTCCGCAGTCCGCGTGCGAAGAGCCGCGATGCGCCCGTCTCCACGTTCACTGCCTGTATCGTTGCACGGCGTTCGTCGGACTCGTTGCATACGTTGCACGACGAACCGATGGACACCAAAAGTTCCGCGTCATCCGGATACGGCCGGAACATCAAGGTCCGCGTAACATGCCCGCCCCCGCCGGCAGGCAAGTCCAACAGCTTCGTCCCGCGTTTGCTTGCGAGCGCGGAACCGTCTGCGGTGTAGACATACGCCATGACACGCTCGGTCTCCGCAACATAGAGCGTACACTTCCCGACAGGAAATTCGGTCGTCGGCTCACCCGTGCAGCGCGTCGCAAGCCCGTGCGGCCGATTCAAGTTCTCAAGAAGGACCTCTGCGGTCTCTGCCTTCCCATCACCGTTCACGTCGCGCAGCAAAACTACCTTCCCCGCGCTCGGCAGGCTCACGAGCATTTCGCCGCGGGGCGCCCAGTGCATCACGCGCGGCCCGGCGAGGTCGCGCGCAAAAACGGCGATGGAAAATCCGGGTGACAGCTTGAGCGGCATGCCCGTTGTATTCGCATCCTCAATGAGCTCGCCGATGTCTCCCGGCGGCGGCTGTACCACCGGCCCAATACCCCGCAAATTTTCATACGCGAACTTTCCCGCGAATATCAGCCCGCAAAGAGCAAGAATTCCGATGATGCTGAAAAGCGTTCGTTTGGTCATGAAAGGGTGAATGAAGACTCATGCAACCTCCGCATTGTAACAAGCCTCGCAATATACTATTTCTTGACGGTCGGGGGCATAAGAAGTTTCAAAACTGGCCGG
>CAZMPQ010000042.1:0-5799 GCA_964568535.1 uncultured Candidatus Saccharibacteria bacterium | reverse complement strand
GGAGTAATCGCAAATAACGCGAATGTGCGTTCAATAATGCGAATATCCTCTCAAACGGTACGACTATTGCAACGGGGTGGTGTGGGCATTCTTCCGACCGATACCATCTACGGCATCGTCGGTTCGGCGTTGAACCGGAAAACGGTGGAGCGCATCTACAAGTGGCGAAAACGGAACCCGAAGAAGCCGTGCATTATTCTTGTAAGCGACATGAGACAAGCGACAAGCGACAAGGACGGATTCGGAGTTGAGTTGACCATCGCGCAGCGTAAACGACTTGAGAAACTGTGGCCCGGGCCGGTGAGCGTCATTCTCCCCTGTGGCGCAAAAAAATTCGCCTATCTTCATCGCGGCACGAAGACGCTCGCGTTCCGGATGCCGAAACCGAAGTGGCTCCGCGAGCTACTCAAGAAGACCGGCCCGCTCGTGGCGCCGTCGGCGAACTGGGAAGGAGAGCCGCCGGCGAAGACCGTCCACGAAGCAAAGCGATATTTCGCGGACCGCGTGGACTTCTTGGTGGATATCGGCCGCATGAGCGGGAAGCCGTCCACGCTTGTTCGTATCGCGCCGGCAGGGGAGGTGAGCGTGTTGCGCACGGGGGCCGTACGCATTCCGTGATATACTAGATACGATGAGCCCTGACAAAGCGGAAGTGTATTTCTTTTTCCTCCTGCTCTTTGCAGTGGTCGCGTTGGTGTTCTTCGTGTACTTGCCGTTCCTTACGCCGCTTACCTTCGCGGCGACCTTCGCCATCGTCTTCATGCCGCTCCAACGGCGGCTCCGGCGTTTGCTCGGCGGGAGCGACGGCATCGCCGCGCTCTTTACGGTCATCGTGGTATTGCTCCTCATCTTTACACCGCTTTTCTTCCTCCTTGCGCAGGTTTTGAACGAAGCGCTCTCGCTCTACGGCCGGCTTGCAGGCGGCGCGGTCGGCGCCTTCGCGCAGAACATTCCCATGACGCTCCAGCGCGCGTTCCCGCAGACCGATTTCTCGGGCATCCTCGGGAGCATCGGCGGGTACGTGGGCGACCTCGCGAACTGGCTTTTCCAGAACATCGGGTCCATCTTTTCCGGCATCACGCAATTTTTCATGAGCTTTCTCCTCATGCTCATCGCGTTCTATTATTTCCTGAAGGACGGCGACCGTATCCATACTGAACTGCTCCGTATCGCGCCGCTCTCGCGCCACTACGCGGAGGAGGTCTGTAACCGCGTGACGGCGGCGGTGCGTTCCGTGGTGCATGGGTCACTTGTCGTTGCGCTCGTGCAGGGCATCTTGGCCGGCGTCGGTTTCTTTTTCGCCGGCGTTCCGGGCGCGGCGTTCTGGGGATTCGTGTCGGTCATTGCGTCGCTCATTCCCGTCGTCGGCACGACGCTCGTGATGGCGCCGGCGGTCATCTATCTCGCGCTTGTCGGGAACATCCCCGCGGCCGTTGGGCTTGCGGTATGGGGCATCGTTGCCGTGGGGCTTTCTGATAACTTCCTGCGGCCGCTTTTGATGCGCCGGAGCGTGCGCGTGCATTCGCTCCTTATTCTGCTTTCCGTCCTTGGCGGCATCGGCGTCTTTGGGCCGACGGGGTTCTTGCTTGGTCCCGTTATCGTGAGCCTGCTCTTTGCATTGCTTGATATCTATCCACACCTTCTCCTCGGGCGCGACAAGCATCCGGGGTAGCTCAATTGCACGAGAGAACCGGAATGAGATTTCACACGCAGACGACAGGGAACGTTGAGCGGGAACTGCGAACGGATGTCGCAATGGGCCTTTCCGTTGCGGAGGCCGCGCGCCGCCTTGCCGCGGACGGGCCGAATGCTTTGCCGGAGCGCAAGCCAGACCCGGTATGGCGCATCTTCTTCCGGCAGTTTAAGAGCCCGCTCATCTATGTGTTGGTGGGGGCGGCTTGTCTCGTATATGTTATTGGCGATACGCACGACGCCGTGATCATCGGTGCGGTGCTGGTATTCAACGCAGCCGTGGGAGCGGTGCAAGAGGGTCGTGCGCGGAATGCCTTGGATGCCTTGCGGCGCCTAACGGAAACTTCCGCGACCGTACTTCGCGATGGCCGCGAGCTCATCGTTTCCGATCGCGATGTTGTTGCGGGCGATATAGTCATCTTGAAAGAGGGTGAGAAAGTTGCTGCAGACATCCGCATTACAGAAAGTCGCAATCTGCGCGTTGACGAATCTTCGCTGACCGGCGAGTCCGTTCGCGTGCATAAGCGTGCTGAACCCATCCAGCGCGAGGGCGCTTCGCTCGGTGACCGGACGAATATGGCGTACAAGGGGACGGTCGTTGTGGGCGGGTTCGGGCGCGGCATCGCGGTTGCGACCGGCGCGCGCACCGAGTTCGGCAAGATCGGCGCGGCCATTGCGGGCATGGATGCGGAGATACCGCTTGCAAAAGACATTCGGCACCTCTCGCGCATCATCGTTGTTGCCGTACTCGTGTTCAGTGTGCTGTTGCTCATCCTTGGCGTTCAGATGGGAAAGCCGGCGCAGGAAATGTTCGCAACGGTCGTTGCGCTCGCCGTTGCCGTCATCCCCGAAGGCCTTCCGCTCGTTCTGACCATTATTTTGGCGACTGGCGTGTGGCGCATGGCTCGGCGGAACGCATTGGTCAAGCGGATGCAGGCCGTTGAAGCGCTTGGCCAGGCGAATATCATCGCAGTGGACAAGACCGGAACGCTCACGGAGAACGAACTTGTCGTGCGGCGCGTTTTTGCGGACGATCACCTGTTCGCCGTGGAGGGCTCGGGCTATGAGCCGAAAGGAAAGATACGGCTTGCGGCCGGCGGAGCGGTACAACTTGCGGCGCATCCTGGGCTTCGCCTTGCGGGGAAGATAGCGGCGCTTGGCGCGGACGCGCAGGTCGCATACCGCGCGGAGCAGGGCCTTTGGCAGGTGTCCGGCGACCCGACGGAAGCGGCGATGATAACGTTCGCGGGAAAGATCGGCTTCATGCGCGAGGAGCTTGTCGTTCAGCACCTCCTTGTGGAGGAGCAGCCGTTCGATTATGAAACGAAATACCACGCAGCTGCCTACCAGGGCGACGATAACGTGTTCATCGCATTGGCCGGCGCGCCGGAGGCCGTGCTTGCGCGATGCTCATCGGTTGCGCATGGCACGGGCATGCTGCCGTTCACGAACGAACGCCGCGCGAACGCAGAGGAGATATTCCGGCGATTGGCGAGCGAAGGATTGCGCGTCGTGGGGCTTGCGTACCGCGAGGCGCAGCATGGCGAACATCTGCATTTGAGCGATCCGCGCGACTTTGTCTTCGTCGGATTTCTCGGTATGGAAGATTCGCTCCGGCCGGAAGTGCCGAGCGCGGTCCAAAAAGCGCGCGCGGCTCGCGTACGGCTCGTGATGATGACGGGAGACCATCGGCTTGCAGCCGTTTCCATCGCAACGCAGGCAGGCATTTGGAAAGAGGGCGATACGGTCATCACCGGCGATGAGCTGAGGAACATGAACGATACGCAACTGCACAGCGCGCTTCGGCGAACGACCGTCTTCGCGCGTATTGCGCCTCAGGACAAAATGCGCATCATCGAGGCCTATCGTCACGAAGGGTATGTCGTTGCGATGACGGGGGACGGTGTGAACGATGCGCCATCCTTGGTCGCCGCCGACCTCGGCGTGGCGATGGGACGTATCGGTACGGAAGTGGCGAAGGATGCGGCGGACATCGTGCTTCTGGACGATGATTTTGGAACCATCGTTGTGGCTATTGAAGAGGGCCGGAACATGTATGCGACCATTCAAAAATCGATCCTGTATCTTTTTTCTACGAATTTGGGAACGCTCCTTGCCGTTGTTGGTGCGATGTTCGTTGGCCTTCCGCTGCCTGTTTTACCCGCGCAGATATTGTGGCTCAATCTCATTACGGACCCGTTCATGGGGGCGTCGCTTGCGCTGGAGCCGAAGGAGCGCGGATTGTTGTCTCGCGAGCATCATCGCCGGAACAAGTATCTTATCGACCACGAAATGTTTTCCCGCGCCATTCTGATGGGAGGCACGATGATGGTGGGCACGTTGTTGCTCTTCGGATACTCCGTGTCGGCAGATCCGGCGCGCGCAACGACCATCACGCTTACGGTGCTTGCCGTATATCAATGGTTCAATGCGTGGAACTGCCGTTCGGACCGGTTGTCCGCATTCTCTAATATGCTGACGAATCCGGCGCTCGTGTGGGCGTTCTTCGGTTCGGCGGCGTTGCATGCGTTCGTCATTTATACGCCGTTCATGCAGCAAATATTGTCTACGGTACCGCTGACGCTTGCGGAGTGGGGGCTTGCGATCGGGGTCAGCCTTTCGATCGTTGTCGTTGAAGAGCTGCGGAAGTTCGTGGTGCGGCGGCTTTCGCCGGCGGTGTAGAAATGAAGCGCGGGCGGCCGGTGCTCCGGCCGCCCGCGAGGGGCGCAGCGTGCGCGTTAGTCGTTCTTGAACGACCGTGGGAAGTCCTTGTGGAGCATCCAGAGGATGCTCGCAGAGAGCCCGCGGCACTCTGCGTAGAGCTTGCCGAAGTTGTCGGTCGCGGGGCCGTTGTGGCCCGTCAGGAACTCGGTGTACGACGGCGGGCGGAAGGTGTTGATGTCCACCGGGATGCGCCGGCTGAGGCGCACCGAGAGCTTCTTCCCGACGAGCGTGAGGAAGTGCTGGACCCGCTCGTCCCGCAGGATGTCGGTCTCGGAGCGCGTGTTCGTCGGCCTGAGCGTGAGGCTCACATCCGCGAGGCGCTCGTGGTCTTCGTGGAGCCAGCCCTCCACGTGCACGCGGCAGTCGGACAGGACGTAGGTCTTCGTCGTCATGCGGGGCATGACGAGTACCCTGGTCATGGTGGGGATGTCTCCCATTCGATTCTCCTTTCGGACGGAACACAATCCAGTCCGTACTGCGCGGTAGTATGCAACGGGACATTCATTGCGTCAATGACTTCATCATTTCCCCAGGAAGGATTAGAATGCGAGAACGATGTCCGAATACTACAAGCCGAAGAAAACGCGCGGACTTTTTGAACCGGGGTCCGATAAGCCCTTTGTGGTGAGCCGGAGCGGTATAGATCTGTTTACCGAATGTCCGCGATGTTTTTATTTTGACAAGCGGCTGGGCGTTGGCCGTCCGCCGGGGTATCCCTTCAGCTTGAATTCCGCCGTGGACACGCTCTTGAAGAACGAGTTTGACGTGCATCGCGCGAAAGGGGAGCCGCATCCGCTCATGAAAACGTATAAGATAGACGCCGTTCCCTACGCGCACGAAAAAATTGAGGAGTGGCGCGACGCGCGCACGCGCGGCATCGGGTATCTGCACGAGCCAACGAATCTTTTCGTCCGCGGCGGCATTGACGACGTGTGGGTGAATCCGAAGGGCGAACTGCACGTGGTGGACTACAAAGCCACCGCGAAGACGAGCGAAGTGTCCTTGGATGCCGAGTGGCAGATGGGATACAAGCGGCAGGTGGAGGTGTATCAGTGGCTTTTCCGGCAGAACGGATTCAAAGTTTCGCCCGTCGCATATTTCGTGTACTGCAACGGCAATGCGGACGCGAAGGCATTTGACGGCAAACTGGAGTTTCGGGTCACGGTGATTCCCTACGAAGGGAACGATGCGTGGATACCAAAAACACTCGCCGCGTTAAAAAAGACGCTCGAAGCCGACGTCCCGCCCGCGCCGGGCGCATCCTGCGACTACTGTGCGTATTACGGCGCACGAAGCGAACTGGAGAATGCGTGAGCGTTGGCATGATATCAAAACCTAAAACCATCGTCTGGACGTTTCACGTTCGGGCGAAGATGAGGCAGT
>CAZMPQ010000041.1:0-5915 GCA_964568535.1 uncultured Candidatus Saccharibacteria bacterium | reverse complement strand
GTCCATATGAGTAGTATTATACTCTTTCGCGGAAATTGAAGCGGGGCGGCGAGTTGCAACTCGCCGCCCCGTACGCATCGCGCCGCCCTCAGGCGGCTTTCGGGCTCGGAACGAACTCCCGGTGGAAGACGCCGTGCTCGCTCCGCGCGAACACATAGGCCCTGCCGACCTGGATGCCCTCCGAGTAGGGCTTCTTCGTCCGCCGGTCCACGAGGCGACGGAGTCCCTTGCGGTATTGGGGCATGATGTACTCGTCCATCTCGTAGAGCCAGTAGATGTGGCCCATGCCGTCCATCTTCTGGAGCACCTGGTACGGCACGCCGATCTTCGGCTCGGGCAGCTCGTCGATGGCCTCTTGCACGTCGATGAGCCGCATCGTTGCGTCCGCTTCCTTCTGCATCGCACTTCTCCCTTCCAGTTCAACAGATACGTTCTGTCCGATATGCTAACCGAAATCTCCCGCGCGTCAAATTTTTCGGCCATTTGCGCTTTACTCTTTACACCTCAGCGTTGACAGTGACGCACGGAATTCACATACTGTTCCCCAGCACGCGCGCTACAAGCAGGACAAGGAGGAACAGCTCATGACGGGCAAATTCCCTTGCGCAGACGAGCAGTGTCGTAGTGTCGGAGGCATGGTGGACACGAAGAACGCCGTACAGCTCAAGATCGGCTGCAGCCCCGGCCCGCAGTACGCGGATGCCCATCCATGCAAGCAGTGCGGCCTGGTACACTGGGCACACGGAGAGTCCATCATGGCGCCGTGGCTTGATAAGATGAAGCTCTACTGGCTCGACGATGCGCTCTACGCGCGCATCGGCCCGGCAACCGCGGCATCGGTCGCCGCCCACGCGAAGTGCCTGGGCAACTCCATGCTCTGCATCTACGAAGGCGACGTCTACGCCTTCGTGGAGGAGGCGAAGATGCTCACGAAGAACGAGCCAGTCCCAAAAAACGAGTACATCCACTGAACCCCTCTCCCCCGCCCGGGGCGCGCACCGCGCGCCCCGGGCAAAAACATTCTTCGCCATATCCGGCGTTCTCCGCTCAAGGCTCGCTCGCACGAAACTACAAAACCTGCTATACCATACCTGCCGATGCGGACCTGAACCGCCGGCCTCGCCAGGGTGCGACGCACCCACGTGCCATTCCCAAGGCACAGCCAGATTCTCTGGCGCGGCGAGTCATCCTTCACGGAAGAAAGGATACGGATATGGGAAACAGGCACCTTCGTAACGTCGCGAGGAGCATGCTGAGCCAGCTTCACGCGTCTCCAACGGTTCTCGGCCTCGACCAGCACCTCGCGGATCCCCTCGGCCACGACCGGCCAACCGAGCGCATCTTTGAAGTGCACGGCAAGGAGCTCGCGCGCCTCGTCGGCAGGATGCGGACCGAAACCCTCGCGAACATCATCGCCGACGGCCACGCGTTCACGTTCGAGAACCAACGGTCAGGCGTGACACCGCTCTGCGAAGCTCTCGGCCCTGGCGCGAAACGCATCACGCTCGCCGCGAGCGGCAAGAGCATCCTGCGGCAGCTTGCAGCGGCCGCGCTCGTCGCCGAGATGGCGGACATCCTGAAACGAGAATGGGGCAAGGTGAAGTTCGCCGTCGTAGAGATCGCCACGTCTCCGTCCACGATCCGCTTCTTCGTCACGGCGTCCCACCCAAGTTTCGGCGTCCGCTACTTGAGCCATCTCGGTGTCTGGCTCCAAACGCACGACGGCGCCATGGACTTCGGGTATAAGTACCTCGCAGAGGAGGTTTGCGACAACCGCCGAAGCTCGGTGGGTCTGCGGGACATCCGCAAGAACCTCCACCGGGACGACCCGGCCCGGCTCTAGCACCTTCCGTCTCTCCCCCGCCCGGGGCGCGCACCGCGCGCCCCGGGCAAAAACATATATGCCCGCGGTTTTTTCCTATCCCTCTCGCCGCGCGTCGCGGCCCGGAGCCCGGCCCCGCGGGGGCCACGGGAAAAAGACGCTCACGCGCCGCCGATATTCCGCAAAGTCCGGGTGTTCCGCCATCTTTTTCTCAAGCATTGGAATGCCGGAAACCTTGAGGATAAGAATGGTGATGGTAAGGGGGCCGATGACCGTCCACCAGCTGCTCGGTACGCCAAGCGCCAGAAGCCACAGTCCCCACCACTGCACGACTTCGCCGAAGTAATTGGGGTGGCGGGTATACTGCCAAAGCCCTTCTTGCATCAGCCTGCCCTTGTTCGCCGGGTCTTTGATGAACCGCGCAAGCTGCGCATCGCCGACAGATTCAAAGAAAAAACCGAAGAGCCACACGGCGACGCCAACACCTTCAAGCCAGCCAAGCGCGGACCCTGAAGCGTTGTTCACTACAAGCACCGGCAGCGCGATGAGATAGAGCAGCGCGCCCTGCAAAAGATAGACCTGCGCGTACGAGCGCAGGACGAACCACTTCCCCCATGCCGCGCGCCAGGCCGCGTAGCGATAATCTTCCGGACGGCCGGCATTCCGCCGGTGAATGTGCCACGCCAACCGCACGCCCCAGATACTCACCAAAACGCTCGCAACAAGACCGCGCACGCCGGCGTTGCCAGAGATGAAGAAAGAAATCCATGCGAGGAGCACAAATCCCATACCCCAAGCAATATCGGCGATGTCGTTCCGCTTCTTGATGAGGGAAACGACAAACCACCCCGTCATGTAGACAAAGAGGATGCTGCCGAGCAAGAGATACGAGCTCATCCGCCGAGTTTCCCCGCGATGAAGAACGTCGCCACAGATACGGATGCCGCAAGAACGGCGCCCCACACAAGGTCGACCACCGTCACAAGGAGCGGCCAATCTTTCGTGACCGCCAAATTCGTCAGGTCATAGGTGGCGTAGCAGACGAGGCCGAACAAGGCGCCGAAGAGCAAGGCGTGCGTCCACGAACCTTTCTCCACCGCCGGAGCAACAACGAAAACCACGAGGCCGGCGATGAATATCAAATAGAAAACTATCGCCGCCACCCAGTTGATATCGGCGCGCATCAGGTGCCCGATCTGTCCGGCATAGAAATTCTTGGCAACAAGGCCAAGCCAGACCATATCAATAGCAAAGAATACCGGCAGCGCGATGAGATAAAGTTTTATGAACATAGAGATGTTCATTATACATTACATATTCCTCGAATCGTAAGCCCAGTGCAGTAATGCTTGTCTTTGGCGTGGTCGGCAGCCTGCATCCCCGGGGCGGCAATGATTTCTGATCTGCATGATATGCCGACGCATCGCTAGCCATCGTTTTATTTGTCGCTCATCATCATGAGTCCTCCGTCCAAGATAGTACCTGCAATACCACTCGAACCATCCGAGCGGATCTTGCGGATTGATCCAACCTTTGGCCTGCCACACCGAAAGCGGCTGGCTAGCATGTACGCCGAAGTAGTTAAGCTCTTTGTGACGCTTCCCATCGCGTGACAGCTTTGCGTTGGCGAACCAGCTCTTCGGAAACTCTTGTGGCGTACCTTTAAAATACACCCCGCCGAATACGCCGAGCTCAAGCATTTCTTTTGGGCTGAGCTCTGGCTTGAACCGTGGATCAAAATGACGTTTCCCTTTTCCCATATTGCGCATTGGAATGACCGACGCGTGATGTACCAAACCAACAACGCTCATCCTCCCCGCCGATCGGCATCAGAAATGGTCAAACCGACGAGGATCTTCCGGTGGAGAGATGGCGGTAACATGTCCCCTTACCTGTTCAAATACGTTATCGTCAATTGAAGAACCGTTGCGAACGACACCCAGAGAAGATACGGTACGTTCGCATACGCAACCCAGCGGACATACGGCCACACGGCGAAGAGCGCCCACACGAGCGTGCCGAGGACGAGCAGGATATCGATCGCCGCAAGCAGATTGTTCCGCAGGCCGAACTGGAGGGGCGTAAAGGCAAAATTGAACACGAGGTTCAGCGCAAATGGCAGCGCCACCATCCACGGCAGCTTTCCCGTCGCGGCTTTGTAGAAGACCGTCCCAAAGGAAAACGCAATGATGGCGTAGAGCGCCGTCCACACCGGCCCAAAAAGCCACGAAGGCGGCGCCCACGACGGCTTGATGAGTTGCGAGTACCAGTTGTAGGTATTCATACGCTATCTATACTCCCCCGCCCAGGGCGAAAAGGCAAATATGTCTCTCCTTCCCACAGACACAAGGAGCGCCATCACTCCTCATAATCCCCGTAACAATATCCCTGCCGAATTAAACCATCTCCCCAATATTTCGACGTAAATTCAATGAACGGGGACGTTCCTTCCGCGGCGTCATACGTTGAAGCAATATTAAGAACGTATCCGCCTTCCGCATCCGTGAAGCGGCCAGCACCGCCAGCTCCCATTTTGATAGTATTACACCCGCCCTCGCCGCAATGCGAAATCGTTGACGACCCATTGTAGTTCACGAGAATAAAATCCGCGCCGGGATCTTCAGCAGTGCATGAACCGCTCCTGCATGTGTGGCGCGTATGGGGAAAGCAAATAACATTGTATTCCGGCAAAAGCCCCAGCGAGCGCATCTTGAGCATCGCCGCTTCGGCTTGTTCGTTCGGGAGCGGCTTCCCGTCCGCGTCCGTCTTTTCTCTGTTCTTATCCCGAAGCAGTATTGCCGCAACGACAACGGCGATGAGCAATAGCATAACAACCGATTTCGAGAAATGCTTGAAATAGTCCATCATGGGACGATTCTACCACGCCGAGCTCTTTGCTATCCTCCGGCTTGCCCGTCCGTAGCAGCGCAAAGGAGGGCCCGGGCATGAGGAGGGTTATTTTTTCGCCTTCTTCGTATGCCGCTTGAGCCACACGGCTATCGGCGGAATATCTAACTTATTGTGGACTATCTTCAGCGCATAGTGCTCTATTTCCCCCTCCTTCGCCGTCAAAACATGTCCGTTCTGTTCCAGAAAAACCCCTGATGCGGTCATGCCGGTACGCTTATTGCCATCTACAAAGGGATGTGTGGAGATGATCTCGCGAGCATACACCGCTGCCTTAAGAAAAACAGTCGGATAGAGTTCCTTACCGAAAACGAACTGGCGTGGGGCTGCCTCTATACTCAAAAGTCGGCCGTGGTCGCGGACGCCATGCGCCCCACCCGTTTCATCAACAACGATGGAGTGGATAAGAAGCAGTTGTTCTTTGGTGAGATAATTCACCATGCGAACTATTGGCGTGCGAGCGCCTCTAGATCTTTGCGATATCGTTCAACGAAGCGAAGCGTCAATCGAGCGACTTTTTGGTCGCTGTCAGAAAGATTTTGCTCCGCCGGACGGATAGAAACCATACGCTTCCCTTGAGCAACCTCGACGTGTACGCGGTCGCCAATTTTGAGCCCCAGCTCTTTGAGGGACTCTTTAGGGATCGTAACTGCCGCCGACGTACCGACTTTGAGCACTTTTTGTGTCATACGGTCATTATAATCGTATTATAATCGCTGTCAACCCCTACGCCCCATGCCATTTGCGCTTTGCTATTTGCCCTTTGCCCTCCCCCTATCTCCTTACTCCCGCTCTCTGCCCCTTGCCATTTGCCCCATGCCATTTGCCATTTGCTAATTCCCCCGGGCGTGAGGGGGTTAGGGGTTCTCGAATTCGTTGAGGAGGGGCCACTTCCCGCAGTGCATGACATTTCTCACACGGAATACTGACTCCTAACTTCCCGTAGGGAAAATGAAAAGCCCGAGCCGTGTTCTTGTGGGAACGGCTCGGGTTGATGTTGCGACGCGAGGCGGCGCGACGTGACGTCAGGGCAGCGCTTCGAGCATTCGCTTCACGTTGCCCAGCATAACGCCGACGAGTTGGCCTTCTTCCGACGCGCTCACGTACGCGCCCTGGTTGGCGAGGGGGTCGAAATACTTCGGGTCCATGTCGAACCCGATCACGAAGAGGCTCGTGGACGCGTCGT
>CAZMPQ010000040.1:0-6537 GCA_964568535.1 uncultured Candidatus Saccharibacteria bacterium | reverse complement strand
TTATACCACTTCCGCATGCGGGATATTACGACGCCGTCAACAACCGCCTTGCCACGAACCAAAGCTGGTCTTAGTATCGGAAATATGCAAAACAACATCCTCATCACCGGCGAACCGGGAAGCGGTAAGTCCACGCTCCTCCAAAACATCATCACGGACATCCCCTCCAAAGTCGGATTTCTTACGAAAGAAATCCGCACAGAGGGCATTCGCACCGGTTTTGTGATTGAAACACATAACGGAACGAAGGTTGTCTTGGCTACCGTAGACAAACCGACCCCGCACAAATTCTCAAAATACTATGTGAACGTTGACGCTCTGGACGCCGTGATTCCCGAGGTCGCAACATTCGGCCCGAGCGACGTCCTTTACCTTGACGAAATCGCCCCACTAGAACTCTTCTCCGAAAAATTCAAACAGCTCGCCCTGCAATACCTCAACTCTCCGAATGTTTGCCTCGCCACCATCAAACAGGACTACGCGGATGAGTTCGCAAACAGCATCAAACACCGCCCCGACGTCCAGCTTATAGAGATATCCGAATCAACCCGCGATGAGAAAAAAGAGCTCATTGAGCAGCTAATAAAAGACCTCATGAAATCGCAGCAATCACACCCCTAGCCAAGTCATAAAAAATCGGTCAAAATGGAGGCGAAAATGAGATTCACCATTGCGCTTCTGTTTGTTAGTGCGATATTTTTCACCCTCCACGCCTCCGCGCAAGACCCCGCCGATGGCGGGGCAGGTGGCAGTGTGCCGGGCGCGATTGACCCCGGCGGTTCAGCGATGGGTTCAGTAGCTACGAGTTCAGCCGCAGAATCGGTCCCTGCCGCAGATAATCAAGCGCGAGCGACCTCAAGCGCACCAACACCCGCCCTTCCGAAGCCATCAGGCGGAGGAGGGCCTAATCCAGCTCCACAACCCGCACCAGTAAATGCGCCAGTACAATATGCGCAAACGCCTTTCCCAATTGATAATGCTCAAGATCCTCCGAGCGACGAAGGAATGGGAACGGTTGTCGCCATCGTCGCATCCGTTCTCGGCGCCGGTGCACTTGGTGCGGGAGCATACGCAATGCTCCGTGGGAGGAAGGCAAAAAGTGACGACGGTGAAGGCCGCTGTTTTGATATCAAAAAACTGATGGAGGAAAAGCTGAAGGAACTGACCGACCTGCGCGGCCAACTGGAAAGCAAAGCAAAAGAAACGGCGCGCGAAGCGGTGAGGGGCGCAGTCGCGGGAACCACCGCAGGCGACGCGCTCGCGGTAATAGAAAAAGCGGAAAAAGAATACGCGCGCCTCAAACAGCTCTACGAAAAGTGCATCACTGACCTCCCGAAAAAGAAACGCGTCATTATCGTCCACGGGTGTTCTTCGGCGCCGGAAGAAATGAACCCCAACACAAGAACATATGACAAACACTGGATTCCGTGGATTAAGAAAGAGCTAACCGCGAAAGGGGTACAAGCCGAAACACCGCTCATGCCGGAACCGTGGGCGCCGAAATACGAGGCGTTCAAGCAAGAATTTGAGAAACTGAACATCGCAGAAAGCGACACATTGGTCGGCCACAGCTGCGGATGCGCATTCCTCGTCCGCTGGCTCGGAGATACAAAAAAGAAAATAGATAGGCTCATCCTTGTCGCGCCGTGGAAAATCGCTGGGGAGAACAGCCCGAAAAAAGCTTTTTATGAATACCCTATTGATACGACCATCAAGTCCAGGGTCGGAAAAATCATCATGTTCACCGCTCACAACGAAGAACCTGACGGGAAAGAAAGCTTACGAATGTTCCACGAAGCACTTGATGGCGAAATAGTGGAGCTCAAGGGACGAGGCCACTATACGCAGGACGACATGGGAACGAACGAATTCCCTGAGCTGTTGAATATCCTCCTGAAATAGTTCGAGCTACCGTCCGCGGCGGAACGGGCGTCGTGAGTTGCCGCCGGGGCGGCGGTTGCCGAACCCGGGGCGGCTGGTATGCGGCCGGCCGCTATAAGAAGGTCTGCCGCCGCGCGGAGGGAACGCAGGCCGGGGAGGAAGCGGCCGCGCGGGCGGGAGTTCTGGGAGCGCGGAAAGTGGCAATGTGGCGCGAATGAGGCGCTCAATATCGCGCACATCGCGTTTTTGATCCGGTGTTGCAAAAGATATCGCATGTCCCGCGCCGCCCGCGCGGCCCGTGCGTCCGATGCGATGCACATAATCATCCGGATTCGTGGGAAGATCGTAATTCACCACAAGCTCTATCCCCTGCACGTCAATGCCGCGCGCGGCGATGTCGGTCGCCGCGAGGATGCGGTATTTGCCGTTCCGAAACCCTTCAAGCGCTTCTTTGCGCTGGCTTAAGGAGCGGTTCGCATGGAGCTCCGCCACGGTATAGCCGAGCGCGCGGACGTCGCGTGTGATGTATTTCGCACCGTGCTTCGTTCGCGAAAAAACAAGCACCGAACCGCGGTATTGCGCGAGCAGTTTTTCCAAAAGGCGCGGCTTGTCGGCTTTCTGCACGAAAAAGAGTTCGTGCGTCACTTTTTCCGCCGTCGTGCCGGGCCGAGCTATCTCCACGCGCATCGGAAGCTTCATCTGGCTCCTGGCGATGGCGAAAATATCCTCCGGCATCGTGGCGGAAAAAAGCATGGTCTGCCGTTCTTTGGGCACCGCAGAAAGGATACGCTTCAGCTGCGGCGCGAAGCCCATATCGAGCATCCGGTCCGCCTCGTCGAGCACGAGGATGCCCACGGCTTTCAAGGACAATGTCCGCTGCTCAAGGTGGTCAATAATGCGCCCGGGCGTGCCGATAACAATATGCGGCTGGCGCTGTAGCGCAGCGATCTGCCGACCAATGGACTCGCCGCCGATAACGGTCGCGGCCCGGATACCAAGCGGCGCACCGATCTTTTGGAACACGTCGTGCACTTGGAAAGCAAGTTCGCGGGTTGGGAGCACCACGAGCCCTTTCGTTCCGCGAAGCCCAGCCTGCACCATCGGAATGCCGAACGCGAGCGTCTTGCCCGTGCCGGTCTGCGCGATACCGACGAGGTCCTTACCCTCTATCGCCGGCGGGATGCACTTCTCCTGAATGGGCGTAGGGACAACAAAGCGAAGCTGGTCCAGGACGCTAAGGATGTTCGGGGCGATGCCGAGGTTGTAAAAACCGGATGAACGTTCCATGATAAGTACCATACCATACAATCTCCCATGTCCAACATGTTCAAGGCGGTGAAGGCGAGGAGCGTCGCGGAATATCTTGCGATGGTGCCGAAGGAACGCAAGAAGGATATTCAGTTCCTGCACGCGTTCATCCAAAGATCCGCGCCGAAACTGAAGCCGCATTTTGCATATAACATGTTGGGCTACGGCAGTTTTCCGTACAAGAGCTATAAGGGGGAGATGCTCACGTGGCCCGTGATATCGCTTGCGAGCCAGAAGAACTACATTTCGGTCTACGTGTGCGCGGTAGAGAACGGAAAATACATTGCCGAGAAGAACAAGGCGCGGCTCGGCAAGGTGAGCGTCGGCAGGAGCTGCATCCGGTTCACGAAATTGCAGAACGTGAACTTACCGGTTTTGCGGGAGGTCATCCGCAAAGCCGCAAAATCGCCGGGGCTTGTCGGCGCCGGTAAAGAACGGAAGAAGTGACGTTATAGGCCCGCGAACGCGCTCCCGAGATAGTACGGCCAAAGCGCGATGGCCAAGACGCCCTTCCAAAAGGCCAGGTGCAGATAGCCGACCGTAAAAAGCCAGCCAGCGCACCAGAGGAGCCCAATGCCGCCGTGTTGTTCTATTTTGATCCTTTCCATATACTGCAACTATACCACATCAACACCGCCAAAACGTCGTAATAGTTCCATTACTCCCCCGTTATACAAAACGTCATGAATAAAATAACGTTCGGCATTCTCCTCGCGCTCGCCGTCCTCGTCGGCGGATTTTTTTGGCTCAATAGGTACATCTATAACGAGAAGCAGGCGGATTTTACCGCCGGAGAGACCGCGACGCTGAACGGCGTCATCCTCGCCATTGACACAACGCAAGCAGCAGTGGACGGTCCCCTGCTCATCACGCTTGAGTCGGAACAGGGTGAAGTTGCAACGATCGCCGTGCCTTCAATGGGCCAACCGCTGTGCGAGGCCTACAAGGCCGGCAACTTGGCAGACGCCTTTTCACTCGTTCCCGGAGACAAGCTCGACGTCCGCGGCATGGTGTCCGACAGCGGTTCCATCGTGCCCTGCGAGTCCGCTGAACATTATCTGCGTGTCAATCGGCGCGGCTACGCCGACCCCAAAAACGCTGAATACACCATCGACGGCAAGCGCGTGAAACTCACGAATGGCGTGGCCGAAACCGAAGCCGCGCCGGGAAGCGCGTCAAAGGTCATCACGCGCTATTTCGGGAACGAACTTGCGACCGATCTCAATAACGATGGGCGGAATGACGTCGTCTTCCTCCTCACTCAAGAATCAGGCGGAAGCGGCACATTCTTCTACGCGGTTGCCGCCCTGAATACCGCGGACGGGTTCGTCGGTTCTGACGGCTATCTCCTCGGCGACCGCATCGCGCCGCAAACGACGAATGTGAGCCCCAACCCGCGCCACCAGAACGTTGTCGTCGTGAATTTCGCTGACCGCGCACCGGGCGAACCGATGACCGCCCGGCCATCCGTCGGCAAGAGCGCCTATCTCAAACTCGCCCCGGAAACAATGCAATGGGGAGTTGTCGCGCCGAATTTTGAAGGCGAAGCGGACCCGTCGCGGATGACGCTCGGAATGAAGGAGTGGGTATGGCTCTCGGCGCTCTATAACGACGGCCGAAGCATGACACCGCGAAAAGCCGGTGCGTTCACGCTGACCTTCGGCGCAGATGGACGGTTCTCCGCAAAGACCGACTGCAACAGCGTCGGCGGAACGTATACGGCATCAGGAAATACGCTGACGTTCGGGGCAATGATGTCCACCAAGATGTATTGCGAAGGCTCGCAAGAGAGCGAGTTCACGACGCTCTTGAGCAATACGGCGAGCTACCTCTTCACCTCGCGCGGCGAACTCATCCTTGAGTTGAAGTACGACAGCGGAACGGCAACGTTCCGCTAGAACAAAAAAGCCCCGCCGTGGCGGGGCTTTTTTGTTCTCGTAGAGCACGACCTACTCGGTCACGGTCAGTGTTCCCTTCATGCCCATCTGCCGGTGACTGCCCACGGAGCAGTAATACTCGAAGGTACCCGCCGTTTCGGCGATGAACTCTATCGTCTCGCTCTGACCGCCCATGATGACTTTCGTTGCGGCATCGAACTCATCCAACCTCCAATCGTGGCGCCCGTCCTTATTATTGAACACGATGCGCACGCGGTCGCCCTTCTCCACCGTTATCTGATTCGGCGAGAACGTGAAGTTGCTCCCCTCAACAACGAACTCCTTGACGGCCGCTGCGGACGGCTCCGGCGTCACGATCATCTCGGGGACGGTCGGCTCGTTCCCGTTCGGCAGAACGGGCATGTTCTGGTTCGTATCTCCCGTCACGACCTCTTCCTGTGGCGCGCCAGCGGGGTTCATGAACCAAAGTCCCCCGACGAGCAATACGACCACGACAACCCCGATGAGTAATGATTTGTTCATAAATGAACGGTGGATTGATATTGATGAATATTACGACACGGCGAGAAAAATATTTCGCCAGTATAGCCCGGGATGATGATGGCTGTCCACTCGCTATTCAGATACGCCGAACTCCATCCGCCGGAGCGAACGAGGCGGCAAGCCGCCCAGCACAAAGATGCCGAGAAGCGACGCCGCAAGGAATCCGGCAAGCGGCATAAATGACGCCCCGCCAAGCATTTCGTAGAACATACTCGCGCCGACAGCGCCGTATGCAAGGCAAAGCACCGTAAGGCCGAGGCCCGGCATGGATGTAGAAAGAACCTCCGGATCATCGGTCTCAAAGTTCGGGAACAACACCCCCACAGCGAGTCCCAATGCGGTCAGGAATGCGATGGCGACGAAGAGGAACATGAAGAATAACGCAGCTTCCGCAAGCGGCAGATTCAGGACCACCGCATTCATCGCTGCAACCGCGCCGCCGAGCACGAGAAAAAGCGACGCGTAGAAAAGATACTTCGTACGGTACACGCGCGCGAGGTCGAGCGGCGCGCTCGCGATGATCCACGAGGTCCGCCGCTCCATGCTGAACGCCGGAAACACGAAGCGCAAGATGAACGCGCTCATAAAATAGACCGCAACGAGGATCTGCAGCGATTCAAGGATATGCACGGCTTCCTCCAGATTCACGCGGTATTTCACTAAGCTGTGCCGGATATAGATATTGAGCCCCGCCTGCACGATCCACAACAGCAGCATGAACCCGAGCCACAGGGCGTTCCGCGGGGTGCGCACAAGCGCAAGCCATTCTTTTTCGAAAAGTGCGCCGGCCTGGCCCTTCAGATGGCGCGGGAACCGCGTCGGCGGACCCGCACGAGCGGGCAGCGCCGGTTCTGCATGGAACCGTCCCTCCTGCAATCGCTGCCACACCGGCAGATACCATCCCGAA
>CAZMPQ010000039.1:0-6654 GCA_964568535.1 uncultured Candidatus Saccharibacteria bacterium | reverse complement strand
CCGCCCCGTGCGTGATACCCATCTCCTCGATGATGCGAGTTCCGGGATCCTGTTTATGTGTCTCATGGAGCTCCTCCTTAAGAGAAGCCCTTATTAATCTATCGTTTGTGAGCGCGAATGCTGGACCGCGCATCATCATGCGTTAAAGAACCCCTTCATATCGATCATTGTACCATGTTGACTTGTGAGACGGTGAGGCGAGACAATCCAAAGAGCCCTCAAACCGTTTCACTGTCTCGTGTCTCACTCCGGGCCCCCTAGACCGAGCGGCTCTAAACGGGCTTTCCAGATGATTCCAAAGGATGCTTGTTGGGCTTGAACCGTGGTGGTTCACGACCGATGAGGCGCGCAGGAAAAAGCAACACGACCATCCTCAATGGATGGTCGTGTTGCTTTTTGGCTGGCCGGATTTGAACACCCTACTTTTTATTTCTGAATATGAGATTCAGCGCTGCAATCGACACCGCGCCACCAAGCATGTCATTCAAGAGGTCCAAGAGCGTGTCGCCGTGGACGTAGCCAGGGAATCCGGCGGCGGGATATTTCTTGACCACCCAGACATCCACCCAGAACTCATAGAACTCCCAGCCGACGCCGATGAGCGCGACAAAGCCGACACCAAGAATCAGCGCGGGGAACCAGTGCGTGTTGCCGAGTACATTCCACCTTGCGCAGAAGAGATAGAGAAAAAGGGCGCCGATAAAGGCGCCGCCGGCGATGTGGAGCGGAATATCTATCCACCACAGGGTGTGATACCAGTCGTACCACATCGCAAGATAGTGCGTCACAGCGATGGCCACAACGATGCCGAGCAGCGTATAGGAGATGGTCTTTTGCATGGGAAGAACCACTCTATTGTAGGTGGATAACTCCGTCTGGGCAACAAGCTCGATATGATAGAATGAAGTGTATACAGGGAATGGTGAACCAGCAGCTTATCGATTATGTAAAGAGCCAACTTGGCGTTGGCGTGGGTAAGGACGTTATCAAGAACGCGCTTCTTGAGAGCGGGTGGGCAGAAGTTGATGTTCTTGAAGCATTGAAACAAGCAAGCGGCGCGCAGCCGGCAGCGTCCGCAGCGCCAGCGCAAGCAGCGCATCCCGTTGCCGCGGCGGCGAAGCCCGCGTCCGCGGCAGGCAGCGTGATGATGACGAACGATATTTTCCAGCCAAAGAACGAGCCGGTATTCGATCCGAAGGTTACCGCCGGGCCTGCCATCAAGGCGCAGCCAGTGAGCGTTTCGGTGAAGGGTGCAGGGCCGGTCATGGCCGGGTCTGCCGCTGCCTCAGTTTCATATGGCGGGAAGAAGCTCAGCGGCTCTCTGCTGACGATCATGCTTGGTGTCGGTTTTGTTGTGTGCGCGGGTGCGGCAATATTTTTCTTCATGCAAAAAGCGGACCTGGCGGGCCGGCTCGCGCCGCTTGAAGCGGCACGTACGGAAGCAGACACTCTGCGGCAGCAGGTCGCGACATTGCAACAAGAACGGGACGAGCTTGCGGCGCAGGTCACTCAACTGCAGCAGTCAAACGTTGCGTTGTCTAACGACCTCGCGATATTCCGTGTCCCGGACGGTACTGCTGCTGGGACGACGGGGAACGTTGTTGTGACTGGCTCGTTGCGCCAGGAGGCAGGGCAGTATGTGGTCTTTACGCCGAATGAAATAACCGTCGTTGTGAAGAACGGCAAAGATGCCAAGATATCTGCTGCGCTCCAGCCGCTTTTAGGGAATACAGTTACCGTTTCGGGTACGCATCTTGTCGGTTCTCGCGAAGTGACGGTGACGAGCGTGAACGGCGCTCCGATTCAGTAACTTCCGCGTCGGATGATGGACGGCGGATGCGATGCGGCCAATGCAGCCGTTTTTTTATTGTGTGAGCGATTCGTAGAGCCGGCCAACGCCCAAAATATCAGCTTCACGGAAGGGTTTGCCGATGAGCTGGAAGCCGACGGGCAGGCCCGGCACGTCTTTGACTGGTATTGAAACGCCTGGAAGTCCGGCCAAATTCACCGGGATGGTGAAGATGTCCGAAAGATACATGGCGAGCGGGTCGTCCGCCTTCTCGCCGAGCTTGAACGCGGTCGTCGGCGTCACGGGTGTCAAAATAACGTCTACGTCGTTCCACGCTTCATCGAAATCTCGTTTTACGAGCGCGCGCACGCGCTGGGCCTTGTCGTAGTATGCATCGTAGTGGCCGGACGAGAGGACGAACGTTCCGAGGATGATGCGGCGTGTCGGCTCGGGACCGAATCCTGTGCCGCGCTGCTTTGCATAAATATCCGCGAGCGTTCCGCGCTCAGCGTGCACCTCGGGGATGCGTGCGTAGCGGATGCCGTCAAATCGCGCGAGATTGGAACTCGCTTCCGCCGGCAGAATGATGTAATAGCATGAAAGCGCATATTTCGTGTGGGGGAGCGAAATAGGTTTTGTTTTTACACCTGCTTGTTCCAGCGCCTTGATGACCGAATCCACGCCGGCGGCGACGTCCGGTGCGAGGCCTTCGCCGGTGAAGTATTCTTTCGGCAGGCCGATGCGGAGTCCTTTCATCGCTTCGAGATCGGGCCTCACGAGGTCCGTATCATAGACCGGGCTTGCGTCGCTTGTCGCATCCATCGGGTCGTAGCCGCGGATGGCCTCAAAGAGGAGCGCCGCGTCCTCCGCCGTTTTTGCGAACGGGCCGATCTGGTCAAGCGATGAAGCGAGCGCGATAAGGCCGAACCGCGATACGGAACCATAGGTCGGTTTCATGCCGACAACACCGCAGAGCGCCGCGGGCTGGCGGATGCTTCCACCCGTGTCGGAGCCAAGTGATGCGACCGCCATGTGCGACGCGACCGCGGCCGCCGAGCCGCCCGAGGAGCCGCCGGGGACGCGCGTCGGGTCGTGCGGATTCTTTGTGGGGCCGAACGCGGAGTTTTCCGTTGAAGAGCCCATGGCGAACTCGTCCAGGTTCGTTTTGCCGAGCATGACCGCGCCCGCTTCTTTTAGTTTTGAAATCACCGTTGCGTCATATGCTGACACGTAGTGTTCCAGGATGCGCGAGCCAGCTGTTGCGGGGCCGCTCTTCATGAGCATGTTGTCCTTCAAGGCGATAGGAACTCCTGCGAGCGGCCCAAGCTCATCATTTTTTGCAAGCTTCACATCAACCGATTCCGCCTGCTTCAACGCACCCTGCTCGTTCAAGCTCAAATATGCATGAATGTCCGGGTCAGTATCTTTAATGTGTGCGAAGAACGCCTGGGCGATCTCCAGCGCCGAATATTTCTTTGCGCGGAGGCCCTCGCCGAAATTCTTGATGGTCAGGTCGCGAAGGAGGTTCATATCACTCGAATACCGGTGGGATTTTAAGGTACGCGTCCGCCTTTTCGGGGAAGTTTTCTTTCCCTTTGCCTTTTAGTGTGTCTGTACGCTCACCGTCTTCGCGGAATGCGTTCGTGAACATCGTGCCGCCTGCGAGCGGTGCGACATTCTTGGTATCCACCTCATTCAGTTCTTCAAAATGACCGAGTATCTTCCCGAGGTCGTGGAGGAGCTTTTCCTCCGAGCGGCCGTCGAGCTTGATGCGAGCCAGTTCGGCCAGGTGGTCAAGGGTTTTCTTGTCTATCGGAGAGGCCATGATGCAATGATTGTAGCGGTGGGCGTCTTTTGGCGCAACCGGCTATAATAGGTCCATGACATTCAAACTTTTTGATGAGGTTGCCGCCGAGGCGCATTGCGACGTGCCGTGCGGTATCTACGACCCGACGCCGGCGAAGATAGCGGCGAAGACGATGGAGCGGATGATCCGCCAGCTTGCGGATATCAAACCGCCGAACGAATCAAGCGATGCGCATGCGGTCTTGGAGTATGTGCAGATGACCTCACGCCGCATTGCAGTAAAGGAAGAGCATGCGGACAAAGTGAAGCGTGAGCTTTCTGTTCTCTGGTCCGATTTTTTCAAGCCGGAACATCTGCAAAAATATCCGAATTTGCACGATATATTCTGGCAGGCGGAGAAGCTGTGTTCAAAAACGAAGCAGGACGGCGACCTGGAATCGGCGCTCAAGCTGAACGAGGCGGTGGATGCGATTGCGAAGATGTTCTATGAGGCGAAGAACGACCCTGCGCGATACGATGCGTATACACTCATTACCGACAAGCTTTTTTAGGCGTGCGCTCTTCCGCGTGAAGGTGTCCGGCGAAAGCATGTGGCCACGCTTCGTTTCGGGGAAGGGGTATTGGGCAAGCGCGTGGCTCCGTCCTCGCGCGGGGAGGTATGTGGTCTTTCGGAGTCCGCGCGGAGACGGCGTGTTCTTGAAGAAAGTCGTCCTTGAGGAGGGCGAAGGATTCCGCGTGGCGCCGCTCGTTTCGTGGGGGACGGGCAGTGATACATTCGGTATCGTCCCGCGCGAGAACGTTATCGGGACGTTGCTATAGATTTTGACTTTCGACGCCGACGCGATATAATACGTGGCGTTCGCACATGCGAATGAATATCGCGGGGAGGTGTAACAGTTGCATGTCAGCCCCATAAGCTGAAGGTAGCGGGTGCAATTCCCGCACCCGCAACATGGCCAAACAAAAACATCCCATCTGGGATGTTTTTGTTTGCGTCTTTATGTGCGTGTGTGCGGGGATTGCACAAGCGGAGGGGTCGGGGAACCGCGACCGGTTCCCCGTGTCGGAATGAGCGAAGCGGACTTAAAACCGAGGGTTTTGAGAAAGCCCCGCCGATGGCGGGGCGACGTGCAATTCCCCACCCGCTAGAAATTGTTCGGCGCTTGATGTATAAATGAAGCGCAATGTCAGGGTAGCTCAGCCCGGTTAGAGCCCAGCATTCATAACGCTGTGGTCGTGGGTTCGAATCCCACCCCTGACACACTTCGATAAGCTTAGTGCAAGCCATGAATCTCATAGAGAAGTATTCCTACGACCTGCCGCAGGAGCTTATCGCGCAGGCGCCGGCGGAACCGCGCGATGCCTCGCGGCTTTTCATATACGACACGGCGACGAATGAAATAGTTCTTGACCGGTTCTGGAACTTGGCGAAATACATTCCCGAGGGAGCGCTCTTGGTGCTGAACCGGACGAAGGTGGTTCCCGCGCGGCTTGCGGTGCGGAAAGCGTCCGGCGGGAAGGCGACGCTTCTTTTCCTCGTGAACGAACCGGTTCTCGGCGAACCGCGTGCCGCCTCCGCGCAAGGCTTTGGCGAGCCAAGGGCGGTGAAGGCGCTTTCGGATAGGCGGCTCGTGCCAGGCGAAGCGTTGCATTTTCCGACCGGAGAAGCGTGCGTGGTGCTGCGGCAGGAGGAAAATGTTTTTGTGATCGGGCTTCCTTTTGAGCGGGCCGGGCTTTTCCACTATCTTGCCCGGCACGGCACAACGCCTATCCCGCCCTATATCAAACATACGCCGCTTTCGGAGCGCGAGTTGCGGAAGAAGTATCAAACCGTCTTCGCGCACAACCCCGCCGTCGGCGGGGTGTCGGTGGCGGCGCCGACGGCATCGTTGCACTTCACGCCGCGTGTTTTTCATGCGCTTGCGCACCGGAAGGTAGAGCGGGAGTTCCTGACGCTGCACGTGGGGCTCGGCACGTTTGCGCCGGTCACCGAGACAAACATCCGTACGAAGCGGCTCCACGCTGAATTTTTTGATATTCCAGCACGTGCGGCATGTGCGGTGAGTTCGGCGAAAAACGCCGGCCGGCCCGTCGTCGCGGCGGGGACGACTGTTGTGCGCGCGCTGGAGTCCGCCGCGTTCCGCGAGGGCGGCAAGTTATTTATCCGCTCCGGCGAGCAGGCGACCGAAAAATTCATCTATCCGCCGCATCGGTTCCTCGTGCCAGATATGCTCATTACGAACTTTCATGTACCGCGGTCGTCACTCACGATGCTCGTTGACGCGTTCCTGCGGCATAAGCGTGCCCGTAGGGGAATTTTAGAACTGTATAAGATCGCCATCCGTGAAAAGTTCCGCTTTTTCTCGTTCGGGGATGCGATGGTCATCCGATAAAAAGAGAAGTTTTCAACTGAAATTCGCTTGGGTCTGTTATGTTACAATTGTAACATAACAGAAGTATGCGAGGGCTCGTAAAAATTACTGCGGCCAGCCGTTCAAATCCCACCCCTGCGTGTTTTTGTATTTGCTACAATGAACGTAATGACCCGAAACGGCTTCGCGCCAATCCTCGTTCTACTTCTTGCGGCAGGAGTATTGGCTGTCGGCGCGTATCTGTATTCACAACAACGGACAAGCCAATTGCCGAGTGGTCCGGGTGAAGTTTTTTGTACTCAAGAAGCCAAACAGTGCCCTGATGGTTCGTACGTCGGTCGCACTGGGCCGAATTGCGAGTTCGCAGAGTGCCCAAGCTTCGTTCCGGAGCGTGCGATACAGCAATCCTCAACCACATCAGCGACCCCGACTGCTGCACTGCCTTGGCTGATTTATCAAAACACTAAGTACGGGTATGAGATAAAATATCCGCAAGGAGCGCAATATTCGATTTTTGCGATAAGCCAAGAAGATCCACGCGGAGTCATCTTTGACCTGGAGTCGTTTTTAGGCGTTCAAAGAACACCAGGCGAAGGAGGCATCAACTATGAGGCAAATCCCAAACGTTTTTCTCAGATTAAAATTATCGCCCAGAATTCACGAAACCACGAAGAAAGGGTCAATAAG
>CAZMPQ010000038.1:0-6999 GCA_964568535.1 uncultured Candidatus Saccharibacteria bacterium | reverse complement strand
GTCTACGGTATCATTGCGCTCATCGTCGGCAGAGCGTGTTTGCCGTTCCTCTATAACGTCGTGGATAAGACCTATTACGACGTCATGGATGCCTTACCGGGTGCGTGGCAGGAACGTTATCACTTCATCATTGAGCGCGAGTTCGCGCTCGGCGCCGGCCGACTTTTGAGCTTCGGCATTTTGCTCTGGGTATTGACACCGCAGAATCAGGTCATCGTCGCGACCCAGTGGCTCCTCGTTATCGCCGCACTTCCGCTCCTCGTCGGTGTGCTGCAATACTTCATCCGCCGCGAACCGGCCGAACAAAAGATCGCATGATATTCCCGCGCACACAGTTCGGAGACCCTATCCTGCGCAAAAAAGCGAAGCGCGTGCCGCTTGCGGTTGTGAAAAAGTCAGGTTTTCCGAAGCTCATTGCCGATATGTTCCATACCATGCGCCGCGCGGACGGCGTGGGCCTCGCGGCGCCGCAAATTGGCCTGCCGCTTCAACTGGCGGTCATAGAAGCTGGGCCGCAAAGGGCAAAGAGCAAATCGCAAAGAGCGCGGAACGAGCGCATTGTTGTTATCAATCCGAAACTACTTCGTGCGTCGAAAGAAAAATCGTACGACTGGGAAGGATGTTTGAGTTTAGACGGCGTGCGCGGCAAAGTGCCGCGCCATAAAACAATTACCGTGCGGTACACGGACGAAAGGGGAGTAGCACGCACGCGCACCGTCTCGGGCTTTCTCGCGCGCGTCTTCCAGCACGAGATAGACCACTTGAACGGCAAACTCTACGTAGATCGGATGGAAAATATGGAGACGCTTTCCACGCTCGGCGAGTTCCGCAAACGCAAAAAATAGCTGAAAATTCAGGCCTTGGGAGAGCTTGATTTTTTAGCGTATTTGTGCTATAATGGTTTCAGCGCGTTTGGAAGAGCGCAAGGAGATTCAAGATGAGAGAACCAAGAATGCCGGGCTCTGGGGTGGTTATTGGTGCTGTTTTCGGCATGGCCTTGGTGGTCGTGGTACTCGCGATGACCATCCATCCCGCCGAGGTCGTGACCACCGGCCAAAAATCCGTCTCCGACCAGTTCGGCAAGAACACCGTGTCGGTGGTCTGCGCGGACTCGCGTGCCGAGGACGGAGGACCGTCACCCTGCGCATTGATCCAGGTCGTGGACCCGGACGTCACGCGTCAGAACACGCGGTTCACCGCGCGGCTCGTGAGCGATACCGAGCTGAAGGTCGTGGTCCACACGACGGACACTTCGGGCGAGCGCACCAGGGAATGGAGCTACGGCTACGCCACCGACCAGAACGGCAGGGGTGTTGACCTCCCCCGCATCTCGGAGATCCGGTTCGTCCGGGCGGGATGGGCGGTTACGGTTGACTGGATTGCCGTGGAGAAGTGACCTCGCCTTCGGGCGACGGTCGTGCAAAGGGGCTTCGTGCAATGCACGAGGCCCCTTGAAATTTTTAGGGGTTCTCATATAATGAACCCACGTTCCTGTTCATCAAGAATGGAATAAGGCGAAAGGTCGAATGACGCGAAAGAGCAATGGCTGAAGATTCCGATAAGCAGTTCTTGGAGTATCTCGTCAAGAATCTCGTGGACCATCCGGACGACGTACACGTTGACCGGAAGGTGGACGAGCTTGGCGTGCTTCTGACCTTGAAGGTGAACGCGCAAGATATGGGCCAGGTCGTCGGCCGGCAAGGCATGACGGCGAAGGCCATTCGCATGCTTCTTCGGATCGTGGGCGTGAAGAACAACGCCCGCGTAAACCTGAAGATAGAGGAGCCGGAAGGTTCCACGCATGTCCGCCGCGCGCCGATGGGCGACGCCCCGGCAGGCGGAGACGCGGGCGGTTCATATTAGACATCTCGACGGAAGGCCGCTCGGGACGTCCGAGCGGCTTTTCCGTGCAATACGTTCTGAAGTCCTCATACCTAAGTTCTAAATCCTATGCTGAGTTACACTGATCTAACCAAAGGCACCATGTTCCTCTATGAGGGGCAGCCGTTCGAGGTCATTGAAATGGCCTTTTTGCGCATGCAGCAGCGGAAGGCCGTGGTGAACACGAAGATACGGAACCTCATCACCGGCAAGATCTTGGATCGCACCTGGCAGGCCTCGGACAATTTTGAAGAGACGGAAGTAAGCCGCATGCCGGCCGTTTTCATTTACACGAGCAAAGGAGAATGCTGGTTCCACGAAAAGGGGAATCCGAAGAACCGCTTTATGCTTTCCGGTGAGGTTATCGGCGAACAGATGAACTTTTTGAAACCGCAAACAGAGATCGTGGCATTCATCTGGAACGAGAAAGTGGTAAAGGTGCAGATACCCATTAAGATGGACTTCATCGTGAAGGAAGCGCCGCCGTCCGTGAAGGGAAACACGGCGCAGGGCGGGAGCAAGGCAGTCGTCATTGAAGGCGGCGCGACCGTACAGGTTCCACTCTTCATCAACGAAGGCGATACGATCCGCATCAACACGGAGACCGGGGAGTACGTCGAGCGTCTCGAGAAGAAATAGACAGAAGGCGCGAGACCCCGCCGTTGGCGGGGTAGGAGCGGCTCGAAAAGAAGTAACGGCGTACGGAAGCAAAAAGTATAGAGGCGTGAATGAGAAATGCGGTTATGTTACAATTGTAACATAACCGCATTTTGGCCGTTCGCCCCCTATGGATTCTCTGAGTCGGCTGAGACGCCTCGGAAAGTTGCCATTTTGGCTCATGTGATGTATTAGTTATTGCAGTACTCGTCATCATCGGGAAGGAGGACCATGCGGAAGCTTGGGTCGTTCGTCGCAGAGCTTGCAGTACGGACGTGCGTCGCCGTGGTGCACGTCGTCGCGTTCGGGGAGTTCCCGTGCGAGGACGGCATCCGCGACCTGCTTCGTGAGGGGAAGAGCTGATGCGCCCGAAGAAACGTGTGAGCGACGAAGACGCGCGAACGCTCCTTCGCGCCACTCTAGATGCGATGGAAGAGCTTCCACCGAACGTGACCGAAGTGCTCGCGCTCATGTGGGGCGTGACCGACGGTGTGCGTTGGACGTTCGGGCAGTCTGTCGAGAAGCTCAACGTTCCGCCGGAGAAGTGGCGGTCTGTTGAGTCTGAAGTCGACGCGTCGTTACGACTCTTTAGCGAGGGACTGGAGCACGGCCACTTCAAGGGTCGTATCGAGACACTGCTCCGAGAGCTCGTAAAGAAGTACTGAGTGCGAGGGGGTTCTAATGAAGAAGGCAGAGAGCACCGTTGTTCGAGAGGTGCCGTTGCTGCGGGCGAAGAAGCACTACGACATCACGCTCGTCTCGGTGGTCGGGCCGCCCGATCACCCGGTGTTGCGCGCGAAGTGGTGCTACCGGAAGAAGGGGCGGCAGTGCCCCAACCACCCGTCGGTGCGCCGCGTGCGCGGCAGAACCATCGCGGCGTGAGCCGCAGCGGAGCCCAGTCCGGCCAGTTGGTCGGGCTCGGGCTCCTCGTTTTTTTATAGATTACACTCTGCCCTCTAACGCGCTTCCAAGCGTCTCATCATCGGCAAATTCTATCTCGCCGCCCGTGGGAAGGCCGCGGCCGAGGCGGGATATCTTTTTCGCAAGTCCGCCGAGCTCTTTTTGAATAAGCGTTGCATTAAGGTCGCCGACGGAGCTCGGATTGAAGCCCAAAATTATTTCACGCGCTGGGGCTTGGAGAGATGCTTTGAGTGACGCGAGACGTTCTTTTTGCCAATCGGCGAGCGTGCCGAGTTTCGGAATAGGGCCGAGCACGAGATAGCGGCCGCGGAACTTTCCGGTGTTCTCCAGCGAGATGAGGTCCGTCTCGCGCTCCACGACCATAATGATGCTGTGGTCACGCGACGCGTCGCTACAGATGCGGCATGCATCACCAGTCTCCTGATGGAAGAAGAAGCACTGCGAACAAAGTTTTATGTTCGTAAGGCCAGCGAGCCCTTCGGTCAGGAGCGCTCGAAGAGCGCCGTTCTGCGCGGCGAGGAATATTGCAAGTCGGATGGCCTGACGCGGCCCGATACCCGGAAGTTCCTTCAAGGCATCGGCGAGCTTGCGGATGGGATCGGGAAGGGAGTAGGACATGGTGAGGAATAAGGAGCTAGTAGTCAGGAATTAGGATATGGGACATCGTACGCGAACGACTATCATTCTCACACCATAATAACCTAACTCCTAGCTCCTAACTACTATGCTACTGTTCTAAAACTCCTCGTTCGTGAACGGGTCGCCGCCGTGGCGGGTGTCCACGTTCATGAACGAAACGCGCTCCTGGTCAAAGGCGATCTGTACGGAACCAAGCGGGCCGTTGCGGTGCTTCGCGATCTTCACCTCCGTCATGCTTTGCTCTTCCGCGGTGGCGTTCGACTGGTCCTTATACTTGCGGTGGATGAAGAGTACGACATCAGCGTCTTGTTCAATAGAGCCGGACTCGCGGAGGTCGGAGAGCCGCGGCTCCTTGTTGTCGCGCTGGTCAACGGCCCGGGAGAGCTGGGAGATGGCGAGTACCGGAACGTTCAGTTCGCGTGCAAGCCCCTTGAGACCCCGCGAAATCTCCGTAACCTGCTGGACCATACTGTCGCGCGAGCCGCGCGGCATGATGAGCTGCAGGTAGTCCACAACGAGGAGTCCCAAGCCGTGTTCTATCTGCAGGCGCCGCGCCATGGAGCGCATCTGGAGCACGGTGGGGGACGGCGTGTCGTCGATATAGACGGGAGCACCGGAGAGGTCGTCCAACGCCTTCTGGATGAGCTGGAACTGCATGTCGTCCTTCACGCGTCCGGTGCGAAGTTTCCAGAGCGGGACGCCGGACTGCGCGGCAATAAAACGGTCCACGACCTGTTCGCGCGACATTTCAAGCGAGAAGATGCCGACCGGAACGCCCGCGAGCGCCGCATGCCGGGCCATGTCCAAGGCAAGCGTCGTCTTGCCGAGCGAAGGACGCGCGCCGATGATGATAAGGTCGGAGTTCTGGAGGCCGGAGAGGAGATTGTCCAATCCATCAAAGCCCGTGGGGATGCCGCGCAGCGTGCCGGATTTCTGGTGAAGCTTCTCGATGCGTTCATAGGCGGTCTTCAATTCCTCGCGCATGTGCAGGAAGTTCTTCGGAATGGACTTCTGCGAGATGTTCAATATCTTCTGTTCAATATTGTCCAGCATATCCTCGAACTCGCCCGAGGGGTTGAACGCGCTTTCCGTTATCTCAGCCGATGCGCGGATGAAGTCGCGGAGGACGCGCTTCTGTTTCACAATGTGCGCAAAGTGTTCAACGTGTGAAGCGGTTGCCACGCGGTCGGTGAGCTCAGCGAGATAGCCGGAACCGCCGACGTCTGCGAGAAGCTTTTTTTCCTTCAGGCGGTTCGTGACGCTCTGGATGTCCACTGGTTGATGCTTCTCGTAGAGCTCCAGCGCAGCGGCGTAGATGTGCTCGTGCGCGGGACTGTAAAAGTCGTCGGGATGCAGGATGTCCGCCGTCTTCACGATGGCGTTCTTGTCGATCAAAAGCGCACCAAGCACTGATTGCTCGGCTTCCGTATTTTGCGGCGGAATCTTCACCGCCGGACCCTTGTGTGGTTCGGGTGACATAGAAAAAGGAATGAGGACTGAGGAGCGATGATTATGCGCCGATGCGCACGGTCTTGGGGGATACGAAGGGACCTCCCGGCGTGTCCTCCAGCACATATCCTAAGCTTTCTATTTTTTTCCTCAAGCGGTCCGCCTGCATAAACTGTTGAAGAGCGCGGAATTTCTGCCGGTCGGCGATGAGCTTCGCCAGGCGCTTATCGGTCGTAAGGCGTTGCATATCGTACCGTGCTGCATGCTGTTTGAGGTCCAATGCGAAGACGCGGTCGGCGTCGTAGACAAGCGCCAGGACGCCCTTCGGATCCTTCCCGACAAGTGCCTTATCTTTTAGGAGGTCTTGTACGGCAGCGAGCATCTGTGGCGTGTTCATATCGTTCGCGAAGGCGTCCGTGAGGCGCGCGCGGTAGGCGGCGAGCTCTTTCTTCGCGCCAGGCGCCTTTTTTACGGAGCGGGCGAGGAAATTCAAGAAGAGAAGCCGTTGGATGAGATTTTCAAGTCCGTGCTTTGCCTGATCCAATGCGACCCAGGAGAAATTGAGCGGCGAACGGTAATGCGCGCCGAGGCAGAGGTAGCGGAAGACGAGCGGGTGCACGCCTTTTTCCTCCACCTCGCGGACGGTCAAGAAATTGCCGGCGGACTTCGCCATCTTCGTGGAATCTACCAAAAAGAATTCGTTGTGGAGCCAGTAGCGGGCGAGGGGCTTGCCATAGGCGCCTTCGGATTGGGCTATCTCGTTCGTGTGGTGCGTGCCGATGTGGTCCACGCCGCCCGTGTGGATATCAAAAGGTTGGCCGAGGAACTTGGTAGAGATGGCGGAGCACTCAATGTGCCAACCGGGGAATCCCTCGCCCCAGGGCGATGGCCAGTGGAGCAGGTGGCTCGCGAAGCGGCCCGTGAGCTTGAACCAGAGGGCGAAATCCGCGGCGTTCCGCTTTTCGGTGTCCGTCACCACCTCGCCGCGCGCGCCGGTCAGTTTGTCCGCGAGCGACTGGCCGGAGAGCTTGCCGTAGTTCGGGAACTTCGCAACGTCAAAATAGACGGCATTCGGTGTGTCGTATGCCATGCCGCGCTTGAATAACTGTTCAATGATGGCGATCTGCTCCGGAATGAACTTGGATGCGGGCGCGAGCGCTTTCGGGAGCTTGATGTTGAGCTTTTTCGCATCCGTGACGAACGCTTTCGTGTAGAACGCGACGATATCCTTTACCGTCTTTCGCATCGCGCGCGCTTCGCGTTCCACCTTGTCTTCGCCGGCATCCGTGTCGCCGGTCAAATGGCCGACGTCCGTGATGTTCATCACGCGCTTTACGGTGTAGCCGAGCCATTCCATGCCGCGCTCCAGTACGTCCTCAAAGAGGAACGCGCGGAAGTTACCGAGATGAGCGAAATTATAAACGGTCGGTCCGCAGGTGTAGAGGCCGACGG
>CAZMPQ010000037.1:0-7469 GCA_964568535.1 uncultured Candidatus Saccharibacteria bacterium | reverse complement strand
AGCGAGATGGGGTTCCGGACGCTCAGATTGAGCGTAATAGGAAGTCCCGGTGTTGAGCCCGGCTCGATAGCGACCGAAAGGTTCTCGGGGTCTTCTGCGGAGGGCTCTCTGCCATTCACGGTCCATACATAGGAAAGGAATGCCGGAGAGGGTGTGTTGAAGAAATACGCGCGCGCTTTTGCGCGGAAGGAGGGTGGCGCGACCACGTTTCGCGGGAATGGCGTGTCAATTGCAACCTGTGGAGCAACGACCGGGATGTCTATGGTGTTCACGAGGCCGCCGGCGGTGTCGGGCAGGCGGACCATTAATTCGGCGACCGTGCCATTCTTTTCATTTGGGACGCGGAACTCCACCGTTTGCCGATTCGCGCCGCCCTCAATAAACTCGTCGTTCAGATACCAATAGATGGTCTTCCCGGCAAGGTCCATTATTTTCCCGTTCTGCACAGCGAAGACGGACGCAGTGACTTTCGCTCCGGCGGTAGGAAGGAGCTTGCCGATATAGGTGGATGGCGCATAGGTTTGCGCGCGCCAGGTGATGTGCATCTGCGCTGGGGCGGACTGCCCAAGGGCTCCCTGGGCCGCAAGAAACAGGGCCGCCGCAACGAACACTCCCTGAATACACAGGCGCTTCATGACACTGATTATATCACAGCGGCTATCGTGCGGCGTACGGCAGCTGCACGGTGTTCGTGTCGTCGTTCACTGAAACATCCTCTTGCCCGCCCGTTGGCCTGCCGACGGTGCCCGGGGTTTCTTGAAGAAGCTCGCGGTTCATTTGGAGCATGGGATCTTGTGCGTGCTTGAATTCTTCGGCATATTGTGCCGCGCCCGAGGCGGGTGCGCCACCGGTCGTGGATGTTCCCCCGCCATATGCGGATCCGCCACTTCCGGACGCTCCGGTTGGTGCGCCGCCTGCTGCGCCCGAATACGCATATCCGCCAGCTGTTGTTACTCCCGCCTGTGCTGATTGGGCAGTGACTGATCCAGTTGTTGCGCTTGAGGTCGCTTGAGTGGTGGCGGTGGCCGTTTTTTCTGCTGCGGTGACGCCGGCTTGGCCCGCAGCTCCAGCAGTTCTCGCAGCCGCTCCCGCTGCGGCCCCTGCACCGGCGGTCATGGCTAGCTTCCCTGCCGCGCCTGCTACATCTGCGATTTTTGGGTTATTCGCCATAATAACTGCAACGGTATACCCAGCCATACGGAGCGGGAGCCAGCCAAAGAACGGGAATGCGTCCGCTGCTGCAGTGACGATCGCAACCCCATTCGGCAAACCGCGAATGTACGAATAAATGAAATATGCCCCCGTTCCGGCAAGTGATATGAGCTTAAAGACAATCAGCGTATCCCCGAGGTCGGTGAGCTCAAAGATGCCGAGGAGCTGCAGGACGAGCAGGTATTCGCCCGAATGCACTTGACCCGATTTCTGCTCTTCGTCCATGGGCGCGCTGCATTACCCCCGTTCGGCGAGGAGTTGTTTTGGGTCTGTGGTGATAACCTTATCCTCAAAGAAGGATGGGATGATCTGGATGGCGACGTGCCGTCGGCCGGCGAAGAAGAGTCCGGTGCCGACTTCCGCGCCCAGGAGCAGCGACTTCTCCGCTTCGGTCAGGTCAAACGCTTTCGCAAGAATATCTATCGTCGCAGGGGCCTGCTTCAAAAGGAGTTGGATGGATGAGTTTGTGACGATGGGCCGGCCGTAGGGCGAGCGGAGGAAGTCCTCTACGTCTTGCGTGATCGTGGTGACGCCGAGGAAGTATTTTCTTGCGCGTTTCACGAGGCCGAACATGAACTGTGCGCTGTCGTCGTTTCGCATCATGATCCACGCCTCGTCCACAATGAGGATGCGGCGCTTGAATTTCGCGCGGATGAGGTTCCAGATGAAATTCAAGACGACATACATTGCAATGGGACGAAGCTCGTCTTCGAGGTCGCGGATGGAGAAGACGATGAGGCGATTGCTGATGTCCACGTTCGTGTATTGGTTAATGAACCCCGCAAAACTCCCGCGCGTGAACTTGTAGAGCCTGTCGGCCATGGAAACGCCACCAGAGAGATTGCGCAGCACGGTCTCGAGGTCTTCCAGGAGGGGCGCCGTGGCGTTCGTGAAATCAGAATCCGGCGTTATTTCCCGCGATGCGTAGGTTTCTGTGATGGCGCGGTCCAGAATGGCATCTTCTTCAGATGAGAGTTTCCCAAGCATGAGCTTGAGGAGCCCCGAAAGGTTCACGACGTGGTTCCGCAGCACGTCCGCCGGACTTTCATCCTCGGGGATAATGGGGATGTCGAAAGGATTAATGTGTTCCGGCGAGGAGATGGAGATGTTGAAAAAGCTCCCACCAAAAGCCTCTGCGAGGCGCTGGTATTCATTTTCCGGGTCGATGACAATAACGTCCGTACCCACCATGAGCGAGCGGATGATCTCCAGCTTTGTGGCGTAGGATTTTCCTCCGCCGGACTTTGCAAAAACAACCTGGTTCGCATTCTCGAGTGAGAACCGGTCGAAGATGACGAGGGAGTTGTTGTGCCGGTTGATGCCATACATGATGCCGCGGTCGGAGGTGAGATCTTCGGAAACGAACGGGAAGAACGACGAGAGCGGGCCGGAATTCATTGGCGTCGTGACGCCAAGCTTATCGTCCGATGTCGGCAGGATAGAGAACATGCCCTCCAGCTGCTCAAAGAGCGCCGGTTTGATGTAGATGAGCTGCGCTTCCATAAGCGAGTTTAAGCGGCTCTCGAGCCGCGCGAGCGCGTCCATGTCGTCCGCGTAAATAGAGATATAAACGCCGACGGAGAAGAGTTTTTCCTGCGCTTGTTGGAGCGTATCGCGGAGAGATTCCACATCTTTGAGCGCGGTCTCGAGGAGTGGATCGCGCACCATGCCCTTTTCCTGTTGGTCGTTGATCTGTGATTCGAGCTGCGCCGCTTTTTTTCTGAGATTCTTCAGGGCGAGGCCTGTGTCAATAGGATTTACAATGATGGAAATATCAAAAAGGTTCGGCAGATTGATGATCTGCTCGAACCATCCTGCAGAGAGATAGCGGGGATACGAGAATACGAAAAACGTTTTCATGAACTTATCCCCCACCTTGAGATAGTTCGTGTTTACCTGCACGCCCGCAGGGGCGATGATGTCGCGTGCGTGCTTGAATGGATCCGGCCGTTGTCCGCTCGCGGAAGCTGGCTGCGGTTCCCCGGCCTGTCCCGGCTGTGCTTGTGGGTTTGACATGTTATTTCTTTTCGGTGAGCGCTTCTTGTTTCTCCACTGTTTCGGGGTTGTAGAAGTTGTAGAACAATTCCACTAACTGTTCGTCATTCAATACGACGGATTCCAGGCCAATAGCGAAGAGCCCCTGCTGGATCTGTGCGACGCGCTGTTTGAGCTGTACGAGCGATTCCTCAAAAGCTCCTTGTTCCGCCTTCGCGCGTTCCTCCGCGGCACTTTCTTTTTTCTTGATGCCATCGCCCTCCGACTTTTTTCCAAAGAACGGGAGGGCGTCAAGGAACGATCCGCCGGCAGCCGGAGAAACGCCCGGAATGGCGACCGGAACGTAAGGGACGACCACGAAGAACGTTTTCACCATGATGGGATTATCCTTGATGAATCCGCGGACGAACTCCTGATATTCGCCGATCTGGTCTTGGAGGAGTGGCGAGGTCTCCTTGTCGCGCAGTTCGTCCAGACGAGCGACGTAGCGCTCAATATTTATCTTTCGTGAATGAATGATGACCTGGAGCGGGAAGGTGATGCTATTCAGGAAATCCTGATAGGCCTGCACGATGATGTTCTGCTCCTGTTCGGATTTGAGCGAAAAATTTACGCCGCCGACCATGAGCACCTGGCGGAGCCCGCCGTGTTTCATAACGACGGTCCCCTGCCGGATATCCTTGATCTCTACCAGGTCCTGAACTTTTCCGTAATCACCTGAGAGCGGCATGCAGATATTGTACCACGCCGCTTTGCGGCGATGTTATCGATAATCAACTCGATGAGCAGCCTTTCGTTCACCGCTGATCTTCTTGAATACTTCGTATCGTTCACGGAGTTGGGCGAAGCTCTTTTTCGCCTCAAGCGCTGGTGCGCTCTGTGAGCCAGTTTGTACTTCTTGCCATGCGGTTTTGAGCGCCACGCCCGCGACCACCTTTTCGAGCGACATACTCGTTTCATCCGCTGAGACCGCATCTTCCGCGGGCGCAGCTGCTTTGTCACGCTTCAGCCGCATCGGTTCATTCTGCCAGATATACATTTGCGGCGACCAATAATATTTGAACGCCGCGGCGAGTACTTTGGCAAATGGCTGGCCGTTTACGTGGACGAAGGCGAATGCGACGCCCAACGCACAGAGCGGAATGGCGAGGAGCAGCCAGATAAGCGTGTTCAAAACGAAGTAGAGCACTGCAGCCGCGCCGAACGCGCCGGACATGAAAATGAACTGTTTGATCGTGAAGGGTCCGACGATCTTATCCTCGGTCTCGATGAACTGCGGAAGTTGGAACTGCTGAGCCATTTGAATTAGACGATAGACTTTAGGTGCTAAGCGTTCGTAATCGCTTCGCGATTTAATTAAAACCCGAAGGGCGACTAAAAGCTAGAACCTCAAGGTCAAAAGTTATGGCGCTGGTGGAGCTGGCGGTTTCGGCGGGGTCTGTATCGGGGGAGGGGGCGTGATGGGTCTTTGGGGGATAGGCGCCGGTCTCTGCGCGGCCCCAGGTGGTGTCGGTGGCTTCGGTGCGGGAGCTGTATAATTCACTTCTTTTGGCTTTGTTGTTGGCGCCTGCGGCACCGACTGCGCACTTGGAGTAGGCGATGCGGTCATTGGAGGTAGCGTTGGGCGCGGTGGTTGAGGTGTGGGCGTTATGGCTGGGATCGATGGCGCGCGCGGAGCTTGAGGAATCGGCGGTATGCTTGGTGGCATGGGAGGTCGTGGCGCCTGCGGCATGGGCGACATACCCGTTGCCGCCGCGCCAAATGGCGAAACCGGCGTTTTCATATCGGAATAGTGCACAACGCGCGGGATGTTCGCTTCGGTGCGCGAAATAGTCGGCATCTGGGGTTGTTTTATCGCGCCGCTTGCGCTGCCGAACTCTATCTTCGCCGCGATGGGCGCTGCTGGCCCGCTCGCGGCTGGTTTCCCACCGAACATAGATACTGCGCCAGTGCCAGCCGGCTGTTTTCCAAGAATATCCGCTTTAAGCGCGGAGGAAGACGTCGTTTGTTGAATAGGCTTGAATTCTGTTTCGCGGTGGAGCATGACGGGTGCGGGGGCGGGAGCAGTTGTTCCGGTTGTCGCCACCGGAGCCCCGAGCGGCGAAGGCATTGGTCCGGCTGGTTTTGGAGCCGGCGTGCCAACCGCCGATGCTTGTCCGATAGGCGCGCCTGGCGTGGAGCGAACGAGGGTCGGCATGCCGGATAGTTGCATATCAGAGACGATGCGTGTGGCCGGACGCGGGGTTGATCCGGCTGGTGCGTATGCCCTGCTTAGTTCTTGTCGAAGCGGTTCGAGTATACGAGATATAACCGCGGATGCTACGGCTGCCGCGGTTTGCGGCGGAAGCGTCGCGGCATTCTCGATCTCCCCTCGCAACTCTTCGGGGTGCAAGAACCCCAATAGAACGAGGCCTATCGCGCCCGAAATGATGTTGCGCTTATATTCAGGTATGTGCTCTGACTCAAGAATGCGCTGGAGCGCCTCGGCGGATTCCTGTGATGCGAGTGCTTCGCGGAGCGTGTCCGAAAGCGTTTCCCATCGAGCGAGTATTTCTTGTTTGCTGACCGTTGTCATAAGGTTATATGCCCTGCTCCGCCTCCGCTACTTCATCTAATTTTTTCCCGCCAGAGCCCGTGTATCCGAACACGTTATTGAGATAAACCTGATCAAATTGTGTTTTATTCTTGCGCATCCTCTCTGCATCCTCCGGCTTCACTGCTTGATTAATAGCAATGTTTAGTTGCCCAGAGTAAATCTCTCTGAAATTCTCCATTGTTTGTCCTTGTTTCAGTCGGGGCAAGACATTGGAGGCGAGCGCCGGAGCCCTCACTGCAAGTCCACGGGTAAGAGCTTCGCGATGCACGCGCGCCTCTTCTTTGGTCATTCCAAACGGCAAGTCCCCCTCTTCATCCGAATCAATCTTGCTGAATATTGTATTGAGTTCGATATCCGACACATCGGCCTTCTTCAGGCCGGATGCAAACTCTTGGGCTTCGCTGTTTAGTGTGTCAAGCGCAGCGGTGAGTTTCGGCGCAGCATTTGCAGCAGCCTCAAAGTTTGCTCGTGCGGTGCCGAGGTTAATGTCATTTGTCTTCAGTTTCTCGCGTGCGGCAATCAACCTCTGCGCTTCGGCAGATTTAGACGCTTCGCCAAACTCTTTTTGTGCCTCCAAGATCTTTGTGGTGTCGTTCTGGCTTTTCGCCCGCTCCACTTTTCGTTCTGCGGCGATGAGGGCCCTTCCTCCCTCTGTTTTCTTAAGCTCATCGATCTCGCCCGATGTTATGTTGCGAGCCTCTTCTTGGGCAGATACATCCGCCCGCGCCGCAACCCATCGTTTCCCTTCGTCGGTTTGGGTATGCTGCATGACCTCTTTGCGCGCAGCATTCATCTTGGAGTTCTCGCCCACCGCCCTCTGAAGATCGAAGTGTAACTTATCGAGGCCCCGGTCCTTGAACGCTTTTTCATTCTGTGCGAGGAAGTCGGTGAGTGCCACACCCTTCACTTTCTTCACGAAACCAACACCATCCTTTTCGTGCGCAGCTTTGAGGTATCCCAGTGTTTTGTCCATGTCCATATATCCCGAAACTTCCTTAGCGATGCGCACAGGATCTTTCTTCTTCGCCTCCGCAGCTTGTGCCTCAACAATATTTTTCCCACCTTTTTCTATGAGGTTTTGGCCAGCGCGGCCAATCGCCGAAAAGCCGGGGACTCGACTTGTCTGGAGCGCAGCAATACCTTTTTGGAGGCTCAGCCGCCTCTGTGTTCCTGGGACAGGAACCTCTCTTTGTGCCGCACCGCGGGCGAATCCAGCTGCTCGCCGGCCGACATAGCCCTTGAATGCGTTACTGAGGCCCACCGCCGCACCGATCCCATGACTTGCAAATGAAAAGGTCATCTTTTGGGATACGATCAGGCCGCCAATAGTAAGCCCGGCAAAAACAACGCCCTGGGCGAACGGCGCAACGAGTCCCTGGATAAGGCTGCCGATAGCGGCGCCGAACGGATTTGTTGAGCTATACGCCTCGGCCGAAATGGTCTCCATCCCACCCATCTGCTTGCCGGTCGTGATAACGAGCCAGATGAAAAAGACCACGATAGGCGCGAAAAACGTTTGTCTTAAGAACTCATTCCACCATCGTTTCCAGTTGTCTTGCATGACTGGGAAGACCCAGCTCATCCAGGCAAGCGGCAGGAGGACGAGCAGAAGATTGAGCATCACGTATCGCACAACAAGCATAATGGCGAACGTGAAAAGCGTAAT
>CAZMPQ010000036.1:0-7784 GCA_964568535.1 uncultured Candidatus Saccharibacteria bacterium | reverse complement strand
AATTCTTCGGCGGGAGCGTAACGGTGACCAGCTTCGCGATGTCCGTTTTCACTTTCTCCCACACCGCAATGACCCGCGTGCGCCGCTCGGCATCCGTCAGGAACCCTTGCCGATACTGGTCATGCACGGCAGCAACTTCGCGCTCCGCCACGGCCATGAGGTCTGTCTTCTCCTGCGGAATGATCAGGTCAGCGATAGCCCAGGTGATGCCGGACTTCGTCGCCATCTCGAATCCAAGAAGCTTCAGGCGGTTGATGACGGCAGCGGCAACTTCGGGGGTTTGCTTTTCTACGATGCGCTCGATGAGCCGCGACAAGCGCTTCTTGTTCATGCCCTCGTTCACGTATTCCACCGTGCCGTCAAGCGCCTCGTTGAATATCATGCGTCCCAAGGTCGTTTCCTGCGCGCCGATGCGGACCGGGGCATGGAACGATATCACGCCTTGGTCGTATGCCATGAGCGCCTCGTCGTAGGACGCGAACGCCTTCCCCGCTCCGCGTTCGTCCGGATAGCTCTGGGTGAGGTAGTAGATGCCGAGCACGAAGTCCTGCGACGGCGCCGTGACAAGATCTCCGGTCGCTGGCTTCAATAAGTTCCGTCCAGACGCCATGAGTTCGCGCGCCTCGCGCTGCGCCTCATCCGAAAGCGGCACGTGTACGGCCATTTGGTCGCCGTCGAAGTCCGCGTTGAACGCCGCGCACACCAAGGGCGGTATCTGAATGGCTAATCCCTCGATAAGCTTCGGCGTGAACGATTGAATGGAGAGCCGGTGCAAGGTCGGTGCGCGGTTTAAGAGCACTCGCTTATCGCGGATGACCTCTTCCAAAATGGCCCACACATCGTCCCCGCCCTGCTCGATCTGCCGGTTTGCCATCTTGATGTTGTGCGCAAGCCCGCGGCGTATCATCTCGCCGATGACGAATGGCCGGAAGAGTTCCAAAGCCATCCGCTTCGGCAGGCCGCACTCGTCGATACCGAGCCGCGGACCGACAACGATGACCGAGCGGCCGGAATAGTCCACACGTTTGCCGAGGAGGTTCTGGCGGAAGCGGCCCTGCTTCCCCTTCAGCATGTCTGCGAGCGAACGGAGCGGCCGCCGCTGGGCGGACATCTGCTGCGCGCCGAACCGAGCGGAATTGTCGATCAATGCGTCAACCGCCTCTTGGAGCATGCGCTTCTCGTTTTTCACGATGACCTCCGGCGCGCGTATCTCCAAAAGCTTCTTCAGCCGATTATTGCGATTAATGACACGCCGGTAGAGGTCGTTCAAGTCCGACGTGGCGAACCGCCCGCCGTCCAACGCAACCATGGGCCGCAGGTCCGGCGGCAGCACCGGCAATGTGGTCAAGACCAACCACTCGGGCCGCGCGCCGTTCCGGATCATCGAACGGAGCATCTTCAGCCGCCGGAGAAGCTTGGACTCGTTCACCGGGTCCTTCGCCTGCGCCAGCTCCTTCTCCACGCGGTGCACCTCCTTTCGCAGGTCCATGTGTTCCAATATCTCGCGGATGGCCTCGGCACCGGTCGATGCCTTAAAGACACTTCCGAAACGGCGCGACAGGCTGATGTACTCGTTCTCGGAGAGCACGTGTCCGGGACGGAGGTCCGTCAGGAACTCGCGGACCGATGTCGCCTCGGCGCCAAGCTCGCGCTTCACGCCCTTGTCCTTATCGCCCACGATCTTCAATTTCGCCTTGAGCTCGCGGTCAAGCTCGGTGAGCGCTTCCTCCCTGCCCTTCTCGTTCACCTCCGTGACGATATAGTCAACATAATAGATGACACGTTCGAGCTTCTGGGACGACACGCTCAAGAGGAGCGACAGCCGCGACGGAACGCTCTTGAAGAACCAGATATGCGCGACGGGCGCAGCGAGCTGGATATGCCCCATTCGCTCGCGCCGCACGACTGCGCGCGTTACCTCAACGCCGCACTTGTCGCAGACAACGCCTTTGTACCGCACGCGCCGATACTTGCCGCAATCGCACTCATAGTCCTTCACCGGCCCGAAGATGCGGGCGGAGAAGAGACCGTCCTTTTCCGGACGCTGGGTGCGATAGTTGATGGTCTCCGGCTTCAGCACTTCGCCGTGCGACCACTTCAAAATGTCCTCGGGCGAAGCCACGCCGATGCGCAACGCGTCAAAATCCTCTTTGTGTGCGCTGGGATTCGCATAGATTGGCTCGATATTAAGGCTCAACGCCTTCAATTCGTTCACGAGCACGTTAAAGGACGCCGGAATGTTCGGCCCCTTGATCGGCTCGCCGCGAATGATGGATTCGTACGCCGCAGACCGGCCGAGCACATCGTCGGACTTTATCGTAAGCATTTCTTGGAGCGTATAGGCCGCGCCGTATCCTTCAAGCGCCCACACCTCCATTTCTCCGAACCGCTGGCCACCGAACTGCGCCTTTCCGCCCAAGGGCTGCTGCGTAATGAGCGAGTACGGCCCGATGGACCGCATGTGCACCTTGTCCTCTACTAAGTGGTTCAGCTTCATGACATAGATCTGCCCGACGGTCACCGGCCGGTCAAAGGTCTCGCCCGTGCGGCCGTCATAGAGCTTCACTTTCCCGTCGCGGGGCAGGCCTGCGCGCTCAAGCTCGTTCTGGATGTCCATTTCGCTCGCCGAGTCCAATCCGGGCGTGACCGCGCGATATCCCAAGGTCTTCGCCGCCCACCCTAAATGGGTCTCGAATATCTGGCCGAGGTTCATACGAGATGCGACGCCAAGCGGGTTCAAGACGATATCGACGGGCGTGCCGTCCTCAAGATGCGGCATGTCCTCAACCGGGCGCACCTGCGAGATGACGCCCTTGTTCCCGTGCCGGCCGGCAAGCTTGTCGCCCGCTTGCACCTTGCGGATGTCCGCGATCTCCACCTGAATGCGCTTGATGACGCCCGCGTCGAGTTTATCGCCCTGATCACGCGAGAAAACTTTGACGCCAACGATGCGCCCGCGCTTGCCGTGCGGGAGCGTAAGCGACGTGTCCTTCACATCGCGCGCTTTTTCACCGAAGATAGCGCGGAGCAGCCGCTCTTCGGCCGTCAGTTCCGATTCGCCCTTCGGCGATATCTTGCCGACCAAGATATCCCCAGCATGCACCTCTGCGCCGATGCGCACCACGCCCTCCTCATCCAAATTGCGCAATTTTTCTTCCGCGACGTTCGGAATGTCCGGGGTCGTGACCTCCGGTCCGAGCTTCGTATCGCGCACATCGCAATAGAACTCCTCAACATGCACGGATGTAAAGAGGTCATCGCGCGCAACCCGTTCCGAAAGCACGATGGCATCCTCAAAGTTCGCGCCCTGCCATGACATGAACGCGACGAGCAGGTTCTGTCCGAGCGCAAGCACGCCATTCTCCGTGGACGGACCGTCCGCGAGAATGTCCCCTTTCTTCACGCTTTGCCCCGGCAGTACCGCCGGGCGCTGCGAGATGCAGGTGAACTGGTTCGAGCGCTTGAAAGTTTCCAAGCGATGCTCGCGCGTGCGAGAACCGTATTTCACGATAATATGGCTTGCATCCGCCTCAAGCACCTTGCCGTCCGCCTCGGCGCGAAGCAGGTATCCCGAGTCCGCGGCAGCCTTTTCCTCCACGCCCGTCCCGACGTACGGCGCATGCGGACGCACCAAGGCAACCGCTTGCCGTTGCATGTTCGAGCCCATGAGCGCACGGTTTGCGTCATCATGTTGCAGGAACGGGATCAATGATGTCGCGATGGACACGAACTGATTCGGCGCAACATCCATGAACTCTACTTCGTCCACATGGCACGTCACCGGCGTTCCCAAATACCGAACGTCAACGATGGGGCCGGTCAGCTTCCCGGAAGTGTCACGCACGGCGCCCGCGGAAGCGATGCGATAACGCTCCTCTTCCAATGCGTCCATCCACACGATCTCTTTCGTGACCACGCCGTTCTTCACGCGAACGTATGGCGTTTCCAAAAAACCGAAATCATTGATGCGCGCGTAGTTCGCCAGGTAGTTGATGAGGCCGATGTTCGAACCTTCCGGCGTTTCAATAGGACAGATGCGTCCGTAGTGTGAGCGGTGCACGTCGCGCACCTCGAAGCTCGCGCGTTCGCGCGTGAGTCCGCCCGGACCGAGCGCAGAAAGCCGCCGCTTGTGCTCAAGTTCCGCGAGCGGATTGATCTGGTCCATGAACTGCGAAAGCTGGGATGACGAGAAAAACTCCTTCACGACCGCCGTAATGGGCCGGAAGTTGATGAGCTGGGCCGGCATCAGGCTTTCGCGATCAAGCGTGGACATGCGGTCCTGCACGATGCGCCGCAAGCGGGCGAACGAGATGCGCAACCGCCCCTGCAAAAGTTCGCCAACTGCTTTGAGCCGCCGGTTCCCGAGATGGTCGATGTCGTCCGCTTCGGCATCCGGCGTGTTATTAAGCCGGATGATCTCGCGCACAATAGCGACAAGATCCTCAAGGTCCAGCAGTCGGTTCGTCCGCTTCTTCTGTTCAAAATTCAGCCGCTGATTCACCTTGAATCGCCCGACGGGTGAAAGATCGTATCGGTCCGCACGCATGAAGACGGAATCCACGAGGTTCTTCGCGGTCTGCGGGGTCGCCGGGTCGCCGGGGCGGAGCCGCCGGTAGATCTCGAGGTATGAGTCATTCACGTCCTTCGCAATATCCCGCTTCAAGGTCGCATCCATATACTTCACCGCGCCCCGGTCGATGTCCGCGAAGGCGCTGCGGAGCTGATCCTCGCTCGCGCCGAAGACGCGCAAGAGGTCCGTCACCGGAAGTTTCCGGTGCCGGTCTATCTTCACGCCGATCGTGCCGTCGATGTCGGTCTCGAACTCCAACCACGCGCCGCGGTTCGGGATGATCTTCGCGCCGAAAAGCTGCCGGTCCCGCCAGGGAACGGCAGTGAAATACACGCCTGCGGAACGGATGAGCTGCGAGACGACCACGCGCTCAACGCCGTTCACGATGAACGTCCCGCGGTCGGTCATCTTCGGGAAATCGCCAAAATACACCTCCTGCTTCTCCGCCCGGCCGGTCTTCTTATGGGTAAGCCGGACGGTGATGTGGAGCGGCGCTTCATACGTCGCATCCTTGTACCGCGTCGTTATCTCGTCGTACTTCGGCTCCCCAAAGGAAAAATCATCAAAATGAAGCTCCAACTCCTTGCCCGTGTGGTCATAGATCGGAGACGCTTCGACGAGGAGCTCCTTCAAGCCCTCGCGGACGAACCATTCGTACGACTTCAACTGCACTTCGTTCAGGTCCGGCTGGCTCGTAAGCGGCTCGAACCGTCCGAAGTTTTTGACCGGCAAGCTCTCGTTCTTTGGAGGCATGGGTTGGCGACACAAGGCAATGCAAGAGCGCGGGACCTGCGAGGACCGCGCGGCTCCGGATGCGCCTGTGCTATGGGTGAGTGATCACGGCGACTGGTGGATTTTTGAAAAAAACGCGGGGGCGTGATGCGCGAACGCGCTCCGACCCTCCCCTGTCGCCCGAGCTGCCGTACTAGGGTCTGAGATACTTCGCCTTGTTCGCACGATGTTCGTCGAACGTCGTGCTGAATATGGTCCGCTGCGTCGCCGGGTCGCTCAAATAGTACCAATACGAAGAAGGAACCGGACGTAAAGCCGCTTCCAAGGCCGCAAGTCCAGGATTCCCGATCGGCCCGGGCGGCCACCCACGTTGTAGGTACGTATTGTAGGGCGACTCTATTTGGAAGTCAAGGGGTGTCAAGGGCAAACAATCCACAGCCCTCCCGGCAACGATTTCCTTCGCATAACACACCGTCGCATCCACTTGGAGCGGCATGCCCGCCGCAACACGTTTCAAAAGCACGCCCGCAACGACGCGCCGGTCTTCGTATGCGGGAACTTCACGCTCAAGAAGCGACGCGAGCGTGAGATCGCGGTTCGGGTTCTTTGATTTTGCAAAAAGCGGCGCGGCTTTTTCTGCGAACGTGTCGGTCATCCTGCGCGCAACATCCTCGGGTGGCGCATCAGTAAAAAAACGGTACGTGTCCGGAAAAAGTTTGCCCTCTATCGCATCGCCACGGCTCGATACATACGCGATGAACGCGCCGGGCACCAGAACGCCGCGCTCGGCAAGAATGGCATCAATATCATAGAACGTCGCACCCTCGGGAATGGTCACGGACACTTCGCGCGCCGCGCCTCCGGTAAGTTTCCGCAAGATCGCAAGCGCGCCCTCATCCGTCCGAAACAGATAACTGCCCGCCTGCAGCTCGCCCGCGTCCCCTCGGAGAAGCGCAACAAGCTGGAAAACGAACGGGCTGCGCAACACGCCAACCGAATCAAGAAGATGCGCGATGTCGGCAAGTCCGGCTCCCGCCGGGATGCGGAGCGTGACCTCGCGCGAGGCGGCGGGCGTATCGACAGGCCGAAGCCCCGCAAAGACATACGCCGCAAGCACCAGAAGGGCAACGCCCACGACGCAGCCCGCGAGTACGCGGTCGCGCAATGGGCCGCGCCAGGCCATGGCAGCGTGTATGAAGAAGCGTATATTATGCATCGGAAAGCGAATCACGCCGTATCATGTTCACAATGCCAAGGATGACCATGCTCATTAAAAGATGCGAACCGCCATATGAAAGGAGCGGGAACGGAACGCCGACGACCGGCATGAACCCAACCGCCGAACCCGCGTTCAGAACGAAGTGCACGCCGAAGACCATCGCCGCGCCAAGACAGATGAATTTTTCCATGTTCCGCTGCGCGAGCGCGCCGGTGCGCAAGATGCGGCGCAAGAGCACAAGGAACGCCCCGATCACGAGAAGCCCGGGAACGATGCCCCACTCCTCGATGAACGCCGAAAGAACGAAGTCATGCTCCGGCTCGGAGAGGAACCCGAGTTGCGTTTGCGAACCCTGCCCGAACCCCTTTCCGAAAAATCCCGCGGAGCCGATGGCTATTTTGGATTGGATAACGCTGTAATTATAGGTCAGCGCGTTCCGTTCGGGATAAAAAAGACCGATGATGCGTTCGCGGTGATAATCCTTGAGCGCGAACTGCCATCCGAGCGCGCCGATAACCACAAATGCGCCGAGCGCAAAGAACACGCGCCGGCGGGGCAGGCCGGAGAAGAGCAAGAATCCGAACCAAATCCCAAAGAGCACCAGCGTCGAACCAAGGTCCGGCTGGAGCGCAGTAAGTCCGGCAGGAACCGCGAACATGAAAAATGACTCAACGATGGTCCGCCAGCGAGCGATCGCAAGATGCCGACGGCTGAAATATCCTGCGTAGACCAGAATGAGCGCGAGTTTCGCGAATTCCACCGGCTGGAAACCGACCGAACCGAGCATGAGCCAGCTCCGGGTGTTCCGGATGACCGGCGCAGTAAGGAGCACCGCGATGAGCAAAAGTACCGCGAAGGCATAGAGCGTCCACAAGACCCACCGATAGGTCAGGAACGCTCGCCAATCAAAAAGCCGGAGAACGACGATAGCGCATACGCCGAACACGGCCCAGAGAAGTTGTGAAGTGAACGAATGCCACGATACGCTCGCAAGGGTCACAAGCCCCGCGGCAAGCACGAAAGCGGCAGGTGCAAAAAGCGCGAACATAAAGAGAAACGCAGCGAGTCGCTATGGTCGACGAGCAACAATAACAAGCTCGGTCTTCGAGGGGTCTACTCCACCGATCGCGGGATGCACGATGGCGAACGGCCGAACCTCGCCAGTCACGACATTGTCGAGCTCCGTCTGGGAAATGCCGAGTGGCCGGCCGCCGGCGCTCTGCAGAATGGCGATGATGGTCACTTTCGGCATGTCTACCGTGT
>CAZMPQ010000035.1:0-7910 GCA_964568535.1 uncultured Candidatus Saccharibacteria bacterium | reverse complement strand
CCGGTGATGGCGCCGGTCAGGGCGACGAGCGATGGGCGTTGGAGCGCGAAGGAGAACCCGACGAGCGCACCGGTGAGCTCGATCAAGCCGTCATTGAGGCCCAAGACGATGTTCGCGATGAATGCAACGCGCTCCTCTTTGATCTGTCCGATGAGCGCCTGCTCATCCGCGCGCTCCGCGGCAACGAACGCCTGCATCTGTTTGCGGAGCGCTTCATCTTGGGTGTGCCGAAGAATATCCGCGTACGCAGCGCTTGAATCGATCTGGAACCGTTCAAGGTACCGCGCGGCGAAGGTCAACCCAAGGAGCTTCCGAAGCAAAAGATATTTCCACAGCGTGAATCGACCGATGGAAAATGTCTTTTGGTCCGAGCGGGTGAGCCAGAATTTCAAGTGTTCATCCTCATGGGATGCGAGGGTTTCCAAAATGCGCTTGAATTCCGGCACGGACTCGTGCTGCGCGAGGTAGCGAAAAATGGCCCCATGGCGATATTCTTCCGCCGCGTAATGATCTGCGGGATTTTTCATCGTGCGCGCAGTGTTCTATGTTCGTTTCGCATGGTCGCGGTAGGTACGGTATGCGGAGAAGACGAGCTCGCCGATGCCGCCCATGAGCGCCACGATAAGCCCCGTGAATGCAATGCGGTCGGGAAGGAATGCGAGGATGGCGGTAATAGCGGCAAGCGCCCGAAAGACCGTTTTCCCTACGCGGTGCGCCGCATCCCATACGGCATCAGATTCCAATGTCCAGGGTAGGCGGATGCCGACGGTATAGTTCCGCTTGAATGCGGGAAGGAGGGAGCCGATGATAAAAAAGAGCGCCGCAACACCGAGCATCGTGGTGAGCTTCACGTTCACCGGGAAGCCGAGCGCATATCCGAGCGTAGCGATGTAGAGCCCGCAGAGGAAGAGCACGAACGCGGTGCGCAGGATGAAGTATTCCTGCGCGGCCGCCATGATATTCTCACGTTTTGGGTCAACGGCGGGAATGAGCGTAAGGACGAGATACATGAAGAGGATGAATCCGGGGAACCACCAGACGAACGAGGAGCTGCCGCTCCAGCCATCCACTTCGCCGGAGATATTCCAGTGCGTGGGGACGCGTTCGGGGAGTTGGTGCTGCACCGCAAATCCGGCCGCCGCCGTTGCGGCGATGAGGAGCAGCGGGATAAGCTCACCGGAGGAGAATAATTTCATCAAGTATGCAGTATACCGCACTTCGCCCTCCCGCGCTACCGATCGTGTATCTATACGCCGTTCAGAGCGGCGCGCGTGAGCGGTCCCACGATGCCGATAGGGTCCACGCCGTTCGCCTTTTGGAATTTCATGACCGATGCTTCGGTCACAGGGCCGAAGTAGCCGGTGATGTCCGGGTAGTCAAAATATTTGAGCGCTTTGAGGCGCATCTGGAGCTGTCGTACGTCCTCGCCGCGCGAACCGAGCGACAGGGGTTTGGTAAAGACATAGTTGAGCGATGGGTCGGCATCGGGAACATCCGTCGCAGAGCCGTTCGTTGGTGCGTCCTTCACGGTCACGGCGTGCGTGGATGATGCCGCGGCGGCGACCAGGCTTTCGTAGGGGCTTATCGGCGTACGTTGCGGGTTGCGGAGCTCAAAGTGCAGATGCGAGACGGTTGCTTCGGCGTTCCCGCTGTCGCCGGCCCAGCCGATGAGTTGCCCCTTCGTCACCTTCGCGCCGCGGTGGATACCTTCGGCGTATGCGTTCTTCTCGCCGCCTTGGCCGTCGTCCGTGCCCGGCGTGTCGTTATTCAAATGGAGGTAGCGGTACTGGTATCCTTCGGCGTCACGGATAGATACCGAATAGCCCCATGAAGCCTGCGGCGAGACGACGTAGGTGACCGTGCCGTCAACTGCCGCGACGACGGGCGTCATTTTCGCCGTGATGATATCAATGCCGAGATGTTCACGCGTGCCGTTCGCGCGCGGGTCAGCGAAGTCGTTCTGAAAGCTCGACGTGCCGTTCACCGGAAATACGATGGGGCGGACCAGGGCCGAGGCGGGGAATGTCAGGACGAGAAAGTATGCAGCGAATGCGGCAAAGCGAGTAGTCATGCTCTCTGAAGCGAACAAGATATCTGTTGTCCGTATAGATGACGGCTGACGGAACGCATTCTTGCTCAGCGGGCCTCCGTTATCGGATGTTCCCGATGGCGTTCTTGATCGTATCGTGCTTTGTTTTCAAGACGTTCGAAAGCGCCGTGAACACCCGTTCACCGAGCGAATCGCCATCCTTGCCGCTCGCGAGGAATGCCCACCACGGGAACTTCACCTTCACTTGGCTTGCGGCGTCTATCTCAACTTCCGCGGCGAGGACGATGGGGATGAGTCCGAAGAGTTTCGCCGGCTGAGCGACCTTCGCCTTTATCTTCTCGTAGTTCAGCGATATGGATTCGGCCGGTGCTCCGGCTTCCTGCATGCCTTGCATCAGGATGTCGGCAACCGCGTCCGCCTCGCGTTCGGCGGCGTCTCCACTGCCACTACCAAGCAAGATGCTGAAGTCTGGCGTGAGGGGCTCACCATCCGCCGCGGCGTCAATCTCGTCCGGCTCCACGCCCGGCACCCCCTTCTCTCCTTCTTCAACTTTCCATTCGTATTCAACGTTTCCTTTCGTTGTACCGCTTCCCGATGAGCCGCCGGTGGCGCCTGCGGCGCTTGCGTTCGCGTCAATTTCGTCCGGTTCAACACCAGTCGTTCTCGTTTCCTGCAGCTCGCCGATGCCGATATTCATATCCTCCGTTCCGCCGCTTGCGCCCGACGGCCGGGTCTGGACCGTTCCGGACGTCGTTGTTGCCGCCGCTGCCGATTCGCCCTTCACGCCATCAAGCTTCAGGTAATAATCCGTTGCTCCGACCGCAACGCCGAACTGCAGGAGCGCCAACGCCACGATCACAAGTGATTTTTGCATGCCCCGTACTATACCCGAGCGGCTCGGCTGGCGCAACATCGGAACGAGAGTAGGAGAACCCGGTATTTATTTGAAAATTCACCGAAGGCATTGTAAGCTGTTCCTGCTCCATTCCGGCGTAGCTCAGTGGTAGAGCGGCTCCCTGTTAAGGAGATGGTCGTAGGTTCGAATCCTACCGCCGGAGCCAAGATGGAATTTGCAGAATCAGACCTCGGCTACAACTCGTTCTTTGAGTCCGGCCGGAATCGGCTCGGTTTTGGCACTATTCCTGTTGCCCGGGTGACTGCCAAGCTCACGGGGGCATACAAGGTCAGAAATTCTGTTGGAGAGTATCTGGCGAAGGTGACCGGGACGCACATGTTCAAGGCGTCGTCCCCCGAGGACTATCCGGCGGTCGGGGACTGGGTTGCGATAGCTGTGCTTCCCGGCGGGGGTGCTGTCATCCGCGGCATATTGCCGCGCATGACGGTGATACGGAGAGCGCATGGGGATCGGAGCAGGACTGGCGGGAGGAGGGAAGTCCAGATCATTGCCGCCAATATTGATACGGCGTTCATCGTTCAGTCAGTAGATCGCGATTATAATTTGAACCGCCTTGAAAGATACATTGCGATGGTGAGAGGCGGCGGGGTGCAACCGGCGATCATTTTGAACAAAACCGATCTTCTTTCTGATGGAGCGTTGAACGACAGATTGTCTGAGCTGACACGCAGGTTTCCCGGCATCCCCATCATTCCGACCAGTACGGTGAGCGATACGGGGCTTCGGGATGTGCAACGTTCTCTGGCGAACGGAAGGACATATTGTTTTCTTGGTTCGTCCGGTGTCGGCAAGTCATCTCTGATCAATTTGCTGCTCGGCGGGAGCGTCATTCGAACGGGAGACATTAGCTCTCGCTCGGGGAGAGGAAAACACGTTACTACGAGGCGGCAGATGTATATCTTGCAGCATGGCGGGATCGTGATCGATAATCCTGGGATTCGTGAGGTTGGCATGGTGGATGTCGGACCGGGCCTGGATGCCCAGTTCGAGAATATCGCCATGTTGGCTCGTACATGCAAGTACGCCGACTGTTCGCATGTTCACGAGCCCGGCTGCGGCGTTCTCCGAGCCGTGCGTTCCGGAGATTTGGACCGGGAGCAGTATCTCAATTACATCAACATCAAAAAAGAAGCGGGCCATGATGTGATGAGCGATTCCGAACGAAAGGGAAAAGAACGCCAGTTCGGAAAGTTCATCAAGAGCGCGAAGAAGTCCTTGCGGGATACAGGGCACAAGGACTATTGATATGCGGCAGGCCGCCGCTTCGGGGTTTTCATGCGGAGCGGGCGAGCGCTGTATCGTGCGCTTCGCTCTATGCGTTCTTGGAGTTCGTGTGCTGAAGCCTCTCTCGGTAGATGATGGACACGAGTGCGAAGCTTAAGATGAGGAGCAGGAACCACGAGCCGAGCTTGCCGAGCGGCACGAGCTGCCAATGTGCGTACTGGTTCGGATAGAGCCAGATGCGCGTCGCGGTGCCGATGTTTTCCGCCAGCCAGACGAAGCATGCGGTGAGGAACACGGTGACGAGAAACGGCATGCTGCGCCGTTTTATATATACATCAAAATCCACGCGTGTCTTCCAGAACACGATGAAGACATATATGAAGAGCGCGTAGCGGATGTCGGGGATGAAGTGGTGGGTGAAGAAGTTCACATAGATAAGGGCCGCCAGTATCCAGAGGTGATGGTATGCCGGAAACCGTTCGTACGAGAGCTTGAGGATGGTCATGGCGCGCGAAATATAGCTCCCGACCGCCGAATAGAGGAAGCCCGAAAAGAGCGGAACCGTTCCGAGCGCAAAGGTGGCGCTCCCGACCGCCGGATAGACCCATGAGCCGATGGCGGGTTGCGTTTTGAAGAGCTCCATCAGGGTCGCCAGGATGTGGAACATGATGATGACGGCAAATTCTCGAGGCCGTTCAAACCGGAATATGAGCGCGCACGCCTGGAACGTGACCGCGGCAAGGAAGATGAAGTCGTACCGGCTCACGAACGGGACGGTGACGATTTCGGTCGCGAGGAATATGGCGAGGAGGAATGCGCCGAAGTAGCTGGCTCGCAGATTGGCGATACAAAAGTGCCAGAGTTCGATCGCAACAACACGCATTCCCTTACTTCAGCGTTTTGTGCTCGTGTTTTTCGTCCTTCACCACTTCGCCGTCAAAGAGCGAGATGGTGCGGTCGGACATCCGCGCATATTCATCTTCGTGCGTGACCATGATGATGGTCTGGCCGGCGCGGTGGAGCTCTTTGAAGATGTTGAGGACGGTGAGCGAGGTCTCATTGTCCAGATTTGCCGTTGGTTCGTCGGCAAAGAGTATCTTGGGGTCGTGGGCGATGGCGCGGGCGATCGCAACGCGCTGCTGCTCGCCGCCAGAGAGCTTACTCGGGACGTTCCCGAGGCGTTCGCCGAGCCCGACGCGCTCAAGGGCTTTTGTCGCTTTTCGTTTCGCGTCGCCATTGGTGAGCCCTTGCATGAGAAGCGGCACGAGCACGTTCTCTAATGCCGTGAGGTCGGGCACGAGCGCATAGTCCTGGAATACATAGCCGAGGTCGTTCAAGCGCATGGCCGTACGGTACTCGCTCGGGAGCGTTGTGACCTCCGTGTTGCCGATGTATACGTTGCCGCTCGTTGGACGGTCCAAGAGGCCGAGCTGGTAGAGGAGCGTGCTCTTGCCGGAGCCGGAGCGGCCGATGATAGCGACGAACTCGCCTGCATGAATGGTAAAACTGACGCCCTTCAATGCCCGGAGCTCCTTGTCGCCGGTCTTGAACACGCGGGTGATGTTCTCTGCGCGTATCATCGGTTCAAGATGGCGTCCAGCGTGTTCTGGCGCGTGATGAGCCGCGACGGGATGTAACCGGCAAGGAACGTGGCGATGAGGAGGATGCCCGTACGGATAGCCGTGCCGTCCCAGGGGACGACGAGGATGCCGTCGCTGAACGGGAAATCTATCGGATTTTTTGCCAAGTAGGGTTCGAGTAGGCCGTAAACGATCAGGATGCCGATGGCGCTTCCTACCAATGCGTAGAGGATTGCCTGGATGATGTAGGCGACCTCTATTGCAAGCGAGTCCACGCCGATGCCCTTCAAGATGCCGATGAACTTCCGGCGCGTGATGGCGTTGATGAAGATGACGATGAAGATGGTGATGGAGGCGACGACGAGCGCGATGGAGGAGATGGCGTTTCCCAGCATGCCCATCGTGGTCTCCACGTCGCGCAGGAACGCGGGGATAGCTTCCTCGTACGTTTGGATACGCGCTTCGGAGGAGCCCATGAAACGCTTCATCTGTGCTACGAGTTCGCGCGCGTACGCGGGGTCGGTCTTGATCGCGATCTCCTGTAATTGCTCCTTGTTCGCAGGGAGCAAGCGTACCAGCTCGCGGTCAACCATGAACATGCGCGTGGATATCTGGTCTACCTTGCTTTTCACGATGCCTTTCACGGTAAGTTCCTTCACGATGGGATCGCCCTCTTTCCGCGAGAGCGTGACGCGGATGCGGCTTCCGACGTCCACATCCTTCAAGAGGTCAAGGCCGGGAATGTCGGCGTCCGCGAACGAGGAATATTGTTTCAACATATTCGCGCCGATCAAGACATATCCTTCCTCGTCCGGCCGGAGCATCTCGCCGTGCTCTATGAACTGCGAAAATCTCGTCACCTCCTCTTCTTCGGCAATGTTGATGCCGGAGAGGCGGATAGCCGTGCGGTTCGGCCGCTCGTTCTGCTCGGGAAGGTCGTTCAGGGTGCCGAGCGCCTGGACCATCGTGCCGTGGCGTGTAGCGAATGCCCTGACCTCGGGGTGGCTCTTCAAGAACGTGACGAGCGCGGGGGAATTCTCGATATAGTCGCGGCCGGCGGCGGGCGTCACGAGCACATCGCCGGAATAGCTGTCGCGGAACTGGATGAACGAGCCGGAGATGAGGCCGATGAGAATGCCGGAGACGACGACGAGATTGAGGAACGTGAGCGTCATAATGGAGACGACGAGCGCCGTCGTCCAGCGGTTCGCGCGGCGCACTTGCCGGACGGCCAAAAAGAGCCCCAGCCGGAGGGCGAGGGCGACGCGATGGAGGCGGCGGTGGAGGCGTGCCATAGAACCCCGTCTCAAAACCCGCTCCAGTCCGCGTTGCGAGCGGTTGTGCGCGCATCGCAAGGCGCGACGAGGATGGCGTAGCCCGGCCTACGGTTCCGAGGAGCAACGCAGCGATGCGGCAAAACCGCCGCAACCCTTCGGGATATGGCCGATTTCTGCAATACCTGCGTCACGTTCTCCTCGCAGTATCGCAGAGGATACAGCTTCGTCGTTGTTCCTTGGTCTTTCAGAAATCGGCTCATATCGCGGGCGGATGGGGTTTTGAGATGGGGTTTGGGGGATATGGTAGCACGAAAATGCCTGCGAGCGAATGCTCCGCGGCTTAGGCGTTCTCTTCGCCGGCCATTCCCTCGTAGAGCATGAGCGAGAGGTTTTGGATAATGGCTTTCATCTCGTCGAAGTTCTTTCCTTCGGTCATAATGCAGAACGTGTATGGCTCCCGTTTTTCTTTTGCATAGACGATGCCGCAGTCGTGGAGCTGGTGACTTATCCGTTCGGGGTGGCCCTCTATTTGCGTGGTCCGTTCGCCGAATTTGTGCGCGATGACCAGGTCCTTCGGGAGCTTCGCGACCGCGGCGTCGTTATATTCGGAGCGTGCGAGGATGCTCAGCGCCTTGTCGGAGTATTCGCGCGTGAGATAGGACGAGTTGTAGAGGATGCGGAAGATGTTCGCATATGTTTTCGGGGTGATGAACATCTCGCTGCGTCCGTCGGGAAGCGTGTAGGAGAGGTTCAGCGCCGCGAGTATCTGCTCTAAGAAATCCGAACGCATATTCGCGCGGATGAGGAGTTCCGCGGCGGTATTGTCCGAATACACGATGGCGCGGCGGATGAGCTCCTCGGTC
>CAZMPQ010000034.1:0-8228 GCA_964568535.1 uncultured Candidatus Saccharibacteria bacterium | reverse complement strand
GTACGGATTTTGACCTTAAGAACCATTTCAAGGAACCGCCATATAAGGAGGAGGGAAGCGATGCGTTCTATCCGCACGTCATAGAACCGACGTGGGGTGTGGACCGTTCCGTACTCGCGGTGCTTTGTGACGCATACGTCGAAGACGGCGAACGCACGTATTTGAAACTCAAGCCGCGCCTCGCACCATACAAGGCGGCCGTGTTCCCGCTCCTGGCGAACAAGCCCGCGCTTGTCGAGAAGGCGCGCAGTATCTATGACACTCTTCGTAAAGAATTCATGGTTGCGTGGGATGACCGGGGAAATGTTGGCAAACGCTATTACAGCCAGGACGAGATAGGGACGCCGTACTGCATTACGGTTGATTTCGATACTTTAGGCGAGAACGGTGAGGAAAAGAAAGATACGGTGACGGTGCGCGATCGCGATACGGCAAAACAAGAGCGCGTGAAGATAAGCGAACTCGCAGACTTCCTCGCAAAACGAGCCGCATCATAGCGAAGAAGAAGCCCCTCCGGCAAACGCACGGAGGGGTGAAGATGGAGGATGATGCATGCCGGCCATACGTGACCTCAACGTTGAGGTCCTAGGTCGCCCAAGCGCCTGGCCGGTGGATCCCATACGGAATCGGATTTCTCTAGCCCAGAGAGCCGAACTGCACACGAACCCCCATAGCCTTTCGCCTTGGGCCGTCCATGCGTTATTCCGTCGGGTTCCGCCTTTTACCGTACCATAGCAATAGGAATTGCAAAATATATCACATATGATATACTAGGAGCATGTCGAAGACTCCCGAACAAGTGCAGATAGGGAAGTTCATAGAAACGCTTCGTGAGCGAGCGGGCATGACACAGGGCGAGCTTGCGAAGATGCTCAAAACCAGCCAGAGCGCCATTGCACGCATGGAGAAGGGTGAGCAGAATTTCACGACCGAGACGCTTGCGAAGCTCGGCCGTGCGCTGGGGCGCGACATCATCACGCTCTCATCCGGGGCGATGAGCTTTCGAATTGAGGGCGGCCGAAAATTGTCCGGCACCGTCCGCGTGAACACATCCAAGAATTCAGCGGTCGCGCTCTTGTGCGCCTCTCTCTTGAATCGCGGCACAACGACCTTGCGGAACATGCCGCGGATAGAAGAAGTGAACCGCGTGCTGGAGGTTCTGGAGTCCATCGGCGTTACGGTGCGCTGGAGCGGGAGCGATGTGGAGCTCACGCCACCCAAAAAGCTCCACATGGACAAGCTGAACGTTGCATCCGCAGTGCGGACGCGGAGCGTCCTGATGCTCATGGGGCCGCTCATCCACGAACTACCGAAATTCGCCATTCCATACCCCGGCGGATGCAAGCTCGGCCGGCGCACGGTGCGACCACATCTTTTTGCTCTGGAGAAACTGGGCGTGAAGATCGCCGCAACGAAAGGGAACTATCACATCACCGCGGAAAAACTCCGGCCGGCCGATATCGTGCTCTACGAAGCGGGAGATACCGTGACGGAGAACGCCTTGCTCGCCGCCGCGCGCGTGCCCGGGAAGACCGTCATCAAATTCGCATCCGCGAACTACCAGGTGCAGGATGTTGCGCGATTCCTCGGAAAGCTCGGCGTGCGCGTGGAGGGCATCGGCACGACGACAATGACGGTCTACGGAAAACGCGATATCCGCACAAATGTATCGTATGAGCCGAGCGAAGACCCGATAGAGGCGATGCTTTTTCTCTCTATCGCGGCAACAACGAATTCATCGCTCACGATAGAACGATGCCCGATAGATTTTTTGGAATTGGAGCTTTTAAAGCTGGAAAAGATGGGTTTCCGCTATAAAATCCTGCGGCGATACAAAGCGCGGAACGGCGAAACGAATCTCGTGGATATCCGGACGCTTCCGTCCAAACTCGTTGCGCTTGAAGAAAAGCTGCATGCGCAGCCGTATCCGGGGCTCAATATGGACAACTTGCCGTTCTTTGCGCCCATTGCAACCCAAGCAAAGGGCACGACGCTCATTCACGATTGGGTCTATGAGAACCGCGCCATCTATTACATGGAGCTCGCGAAGCTCGGCGCGAACATCATTCTCGCGGACCCGCACCGCGTCTATATTGAAGGCCCGACCGAACTCCGTGGCGCGGAGGTTGTCTGCCCGCCGGCGTTGCGCCCCGCTGTCATTATCCTGATCGGCATGCTTGCCGCGCGCGGCACCTCCATCCTGCGGAACGTCTACTCCATCAATCGCGGCTACGAGGACCTGGTGAGCCGGTTGCAGAAATTAGGGGCGAAGATAGATATTTTAAAAGGTATTTAGCGGTCTTGCCGGTCTCTTGAAAAAGGGATATAGTATCCCTGCTTTTATGGCAGTTTTCACGCGCAAAATCGGCATTGACCTCGGCACCGCGAATACGGTGGTCTTTGTGCCCGGGCGGGGTTTCATCATCAACGAGCCGACCATCGTGGCGCTCCGTCGGCCGGGAAACACCGTGATGGCCGTCGGGAGCGAAGCGAAGGAAATGATAGGCCGGACATCCGAGGAGATCGTCGCGTACCGACCCCTGAAGGACGGTGTCATCGCGGACTATTACATTACGAAAGCGCTCCTTACCTACTTCATCGGCAAGGCGACCGGGCGGTTCAATATCTTCAAACCCGACGTCATTATTTCCGTGCCGGCGGGTATTACGCAGACCGAGCGCCGCGCGGTCGTGAATGCCGCGATGGAGTCCGGCGCGAAGAATGTGTTCATCGTGCGCGAGCCCGTCTTGGCCGCGCTCGGTTCCGGCATTCCCATCAACGCGCGTTCAGGCCATATGATCGTGAACATGGGCGGTGGCACGTCGGAGGTCGCGGTCATTGCGCTCGGGAATATCGTGTCGTGGTCGTCGCTCCGGGTGGCGGGCAACAAGTTCGATCAGGCGCTCTCGGACTACATCAAGAAAAAATATGCGCTTGCGATAGGCGAGCAGACGGCCGAGCAGGTGAAGATAGCTATCGGCTCCGCCTTGCCGACGAAAGACAAGATGGAGTATCAGGTCCGCGGGCGGAATCTTGTGAACGGCCTACCGAAGGATATTGTCATCAGCTCCAACGAAATAGCAGAGGCATTGAACTCGTACCTCATTGAGATAGCGAGTTCCGTGCAGAACGTTTTCAACAACACCCCGCCGGAGCTTGTTGCGGACATCATGAGCAAGGGCATCATCCTTTCGGGCGGCTCGGCACAATTGCATCATCTGCCGGAATTCTTTGAGCGGTTTTTGGGCGTGCCGGCCTATGTGGCCGAAGACCCCTTGTTCTGCGTCGCGAAGGGCACCGGGCTCATTCTGGACCACCTCGACACGTACAAGCAGACGCTGCTCAATAAGAGATAGAGCGTGTCAGGTATCAAGTATCAGGTGTTAGGCAGTCACTCTTGAGAGAGTGGCGCGGCATTCTTGACACGAGACACATGACACCTGACACTGAACGTATGCTTATCGGCCACCAGGACCTCATCGTGCGGTTCAAGAAGCTGGCGGACAAGCGGCAGCTTGCGCACGGCTATCTGCTTTTTGGCGGGCGGCGCATCGGAAAGACAACCTTCGCGCTTGCGTTCGCGAACTATCTCGAAACGGGTGTGTTCGACTGGAGCGATGCGAAGCCGCCCATCCTCGGCGATCTGCTGCGCGTCCAGCTTGCGAGCGAAGGCGGAGAGTCCGTCGGTATTGATGCCATCCGCGCCATTCGCGCCTTCATTGCAGAGGCACCGAATCGGAGCCCCGTGCGTACGGTGGTCATTGAGAATGGAGAGCTCTTGACGCCGCAGGCGGAGAACGCGCTTTTAAAGATAGCCGAAGAGCCCTCGCTCCGTTCGCTTATCGTGCTTATCGTGGACGACCCGGAACGGCTCTTGCCCACGGTGCGTTCGCGTTTGCAGGCGATATACATGGAGCCGGTGCCGGCGAAGGACATCGCTGCATGGCTTGCGAAAGAACACAATGTAAAAAGCGAAGAATCGCGCCGTGCGGCGGAGCGCGCGCAAGGAGCGCCGGGCCAGGCGCTCATACTCGCGAAGGATGCTGCCTGGAAAGCGCGCGAAGCGGACGTGCGCAGATATCTTACGCTCCGTGGCCGCGCACGGAGTGAATTCGTGAAGGAGCTTGTCGCGAACGACATGTTCTCGTTCGGCGCGTTCCTTGAAACGCTCGCGATGGTGGTGTTTCCCGATGCGAACACGGCGAAACAACAGCCGGCGCTCTGGCATCGGCTCATGGAATTGCGGCGGAACGAAGATTCCTATAATCTGAATCCACGGCTGCAGTTGCTCGCCCTCGCGGAGCATCTTATCGCCTGACACTTGATACGTGATACTTGCATGGATATTTACAGTAAAGAGTTAGACAACGCGCTGCGCGCGGTTCTGGAACATTTCCAGAACGAACTGCAAGGCGTACGAAGCAGCCGTCCGAACCCGCAGCTTGTGGAGGATATTCCGGTCATGGCGTACGACCAACACATGACGGTGAAGCAGATGGGCTCCATCACCATCCAGCCGCCGCGGGATATCCTGATAACCTTATGGGACTCCTCCGTAGTGCAGACGGTCGTGAAGGCCATCCAGGACGGACGGCCGGGACTTTCCGTGAGCAATACCGGGAACGTCATCCGAGCGACGTTGCCCGCGTTGACCGATGAACGGCGTGCGGAGTTCACCAAGCTCGCAAAGAAAATAGCAGAGGCCGCGCGCATCCAGATACGGACACATCGCGACGACGTATTGAAGAAACTCAAAGCTGCGCAGGACCGCAAGGAGCTGCCGGAGGATGCGGCGTTCAAAGCCAAAGAGGCGGCTCAGAAGGTTGTGGATGGTGCAAATGGAAAAGTGGAATCCCAGCTTACTGCGAAGCTTGCCGAACTTGCGGAATAAACTCATACGAACATGGCGGACCATATTGAGGCGGATATCAAAGAGCTGGAGCATGAGATCGCCGCGCTCAAAAAGACGGATGAGGCGCTTGAGCGGCGCGTGAACAATATTGAACGGAGCGCCGGCGGTTCGGTCTATGAATTGGAGCGGCGGATGCGCATCGTGGAGGATTTGGAAAAACGCATGAAGGCCATTGAGATAGACCTCGAGGCGGCGAAACGCGATATCAAATCATCGCAACAGCTTGATATTCCAGGTGGGCGATAGGGTGCGTATGGAGCGAAAAGCATTCGAACGCCTCGTCGCGGAAGAGGTCGCACGCATTCCCGAACAGTTCCGGAAGGAACTTGCGAACATCGTGTTCGTCGTAGAAAGCGAGCCGACGAACGAGGAGCGCCGGGCGCATCAACTCGGCGACGATGAGACGCTCCTCGGTCTTTTTGACGGCGTGACGCTCGGTGAGCGGGGGAGTGGGCCGTGGGAGTTTCCCGGCCGCATCGTTATTTTTCAAGGTCCGACGGAGGACGAGGCGGAAGAAAGCGGGACGACCGTGCAAGCGGTCATTCACGAGACCGTCTGGCACGAGGTTGCGCACTTTTTAGGCCTCGAAGAGCACGAGGTTCGAGCGGCGGAAGAGCGGCGGCGCGAGCGGAACGACTAAGCAGGAGAATGCAGATGCTCAATCAGCGCGATTTCTAGGGGAACGCTTGCGAACGGCGAATAGCGCGTTTCGGCATAGGCCCGGATGAGCGCGTGGACGAGTTTCAAGTCTCGCGACGGTTCTGCGAGTTTGGCGAGGGCGATCAACCGTTTCACTTCTTCTGCGGTCAGTTCCGTGTGGAACACCACCGCGATGTCGGGATTCAGGCGGATGGTCACGACCTTCCGTAGGTAGTGGATGAGGTCGCGAACGAGCTGCGTGATGTTCACGCCTTCCTCGCCGAGGCGCGCGGTATAGTCCAGCGCGGCTTTGAGATCGCGCTTCAGGATGAGCTCGGCAAGCCCGTCCACCGTCTTCATGCCGGTCCGGCCGGTGATGTGTTCGGCGGTCTGCAGGTCTATCTTCGTCGCGAGCGCAGAGAGCTGTTCTAAAAGTGATTCGGCATCGCGGACGCTGCCGTCCGCCGCGGCGGCCACGAGTTCCAGTGCATCCTCGTCGATGGATATCTTCTCGGTCTTCGCGATCTTCTTCAGTTTCTCTAAGATTTTCGTTTTGGTGAGTTTCTTAAATAAGAATCGTTGCGCGCGCGACACGATGGTGGCCGGTAATTTTTCATATTCGGTCGTTGCGAGGATGAACATCGCGTGTTTCGGCGGCTCTTCAAGGGTTTTGAGGAGTGCGTTGAACGCCGCCGGGGTCATCATATGCACCTCGTCGATGATGTAGACCTTCCGCATCGTACCCGCCGGAGCCATGTGGATGTCTTCTTTCAAGTTCCGTATCTCATCAATGCCGCGGTTGGATGCAGCATCTATCTCGATAACGCCGAGCGAAGCATTCGCTTCTATTTCTTTGCACACGCGGCACGTGTTGCAAGGTTCACCGAGCGCGCGGAACTCCGGGTCGGCGTGACGTTTCTCGCAGTTCGCGAGCTTCGCGATAAGCCGCGCAGTGGAGGTCTTGCCGGTGCCGCGCGGGCCGTAAAAAAGGTACGCCTGGCCGAGCCGATCCTGCCGGGCGGCGTCCTGCAAGAGCGTCACGTTCGGCTCCTGGCCAAGCAGGTCACCGAGTGTGCCCGGTCTGTATTTACGATAAAGCGCAAGAGCCATACGGTTCCTTCCTATTATCGGCAAATATCATATAATATCAAGGGAAGTTACGGTTTTTGCTTTTTGGGAACCGGCGTTCTCAGGACTCCAGCGGTCCTGAGCCGCCTGCTTCTCGTTCCGCCAACCCCGCCAAGGCGGGGACCCATCTTGGCGAAACTCCGAAAGCTTCCCAAAAAGCAAAAACCTTCACTCGTGAAGCCGACTGACCCGACGCACTCGGGAATTGTTGAACGAATTATGTACAGAACGAACAACAGGCGGGGGAGCATTACGGTGCTCGGTGTGGCGATCTTCGGCGTGATCGCCGCCGTTTTTTTGTTATTGCCAGACCGGACGATACCCATCGTGCCTGGAGATATCGCTCTGCGAAGCACGACTGAAAGCCCGGCTTCCGGCGAGCCCACAAGCACGCCGAGCGTTCCGGGCGCGCCAGAGGCGCCGCCGCCCGCAACGAGCACGCCGCCCGCGCCACAATATCCGAATGTGAACGACCTGCCGCCGCAGCAGCCGCTCGCGAACCCGCCAGATATCGTGAAAGGCATCTACCTCACGAATTGGACAGCTGGCTCGGCGAAGCGGCTCGCATCGCTCGTTGGCCTCGTGGAACGCACCGACCTGAATGCGATGGTCATTGATATTAAAGATTATTCCGGTTACGTCGCGTACCGTACCGGCATTCCTGAAGTTGCCGCGAGCGGTGCGGAGAACGAGCTTCGCATTCTGCGGCCGAACGCGCTTTTAAAAGAACTGCATGATAAAGGCATTTATGTCATCGGCCGCATTAGTGTATTTCAGGATCCTATTCTCGCGAAAGCACATCCGGAATGGGCCGTGCACAATATGCAAACGGGAAAACTCTGGACCGACCGGAAGGGGCTTGCGTGGATGGACACCGCCGCCGAGCCCGTCTGGGACTACCACGTGGCACTCGCACGGGATGCCTTTGCACGCGGATTTGATGAGATCAACTTTGATTATGTGCGGTTCCCGTCGGACGGAGACCTCTCGCTTGCGGATTTTCCGTTCTGGGATGAACAGACGGCGCGGCATCGTACGGTTGCGAAGTTCTTCGCGTATCTGCGCGAGAAACTTCCCGGCAAAAAAATATCGGCAGACCTTTTCGGCCTCACGACCTCCGCAAACGACGATCTCGGCATCGGACAGAAGATAGAGGACGCGTACGCGAACTTTGACTACGTGTGTCCGATGGTGTACCCCTCGCATTTTGCGGCGGGATATGGCGGATACCAGAAACCGGCGGAACGCCCGTACGAGATCATCAAGGCATCCATGACGGCTGGGCTTATGAAATTGAACGCCTACATCCGTTCCATTCAGGGCGTTGAAGTGGCAAGCTCAACAGCCACGTCGACCGTGGACTGGGAGCCGGCCCATGCGGACGCCTTGCGTGTCGGCAAGCTGCGTCCGTGGCTTCAGGTCTTCGACCTCGGTGCCGTCTACGATGCGGAAAAGATACAGGCGCAGATCCGCGCGACGGAAGAGGTCCTTGCCGGCACGGAACATTACGCCGGATGGCTCCTGTGGGACCCCGCGAACAATTACCGGT
>CAZMPQ010000033.1:0-8654 GCA_964568535.1 uncultured Candidatus Saccharibacteria bacterium | reverse complement strand
GGTTTTTCAGGCCATGGGAAGGTGTTATAAACCATACTGCCCGAATAGCGGTAACGCATTTCAAGTCGTCCGCATACCGCGCGCATCCACGCCATATGCATCTCGGAAGTTAAGATGCCGAAATCGTAAGGAGTTGCATTTGGAATGTGATAGGTTGCATTGCTTGAAATAACATCGCTCGGCAAAAAACCGATGGGGATATAGCGGCGATTCTCTGAAGACGTTTCGGGTATAAGCAAATAGTCGGTTTTCGGCTGGGAGATGTAGAAGAATAGCCACGGCGTTTCGGCAGATCTTCGAGTCGGTGCGGCGGTGCTTACTTCTCGAAACGCTCGCACAGCCTCCACGCGGCGGAGAACCACCGGCATGGCGCGCAGTTCTTCTGGGCGAATTCCGTCGAGCCACAAGCACCACCGCGACTGTCCATTGATAAATTCTTCCGAGCCGACATATTTTTTAATCCACCGAGCCGCATCGGGCTCCTGTTTCAGTAATCGTTCTTTTTCTTCGTCGGTAAGAATGAGCTGACCGGCATCGCTCGGTTTGTTCCCGTAACGCATGGCGGAAACAGGGCACAGCGGTTTAGTCGATTTCTGCACCACAATATCAGGCGCATCAACAAGATAAGGATTCACGTTTTTTGCCGGAATCTCGTGCGGGTCCCCCTTAATATCGTCATATTCATAAATAAATTTCTTGTCCGTATCAAACACCGCAAAACCGATGATGACGCAGTACACCGCCGCCCGGCCGCGCGCTTCGTTCGTCCACTTGAACGTGCGATGAGCAAAATGGATTTTGATACCATGCTGTTTTAACAGTTCGTTCCATAAAATACTAACTTGCTCTCCCTGCGTAATTGAGTTTGTAGAAACGAAAGCCACTTTTATTCGCGTATCGTGAATATACCGCGCGGCTTTGATGTACCACCCCGCGACATAATCGAGGTCCGAAGCGTTTCTCAGTCCGCCGAATACATCTACCAATTCCTGTTTCTGGGATTTATTCTGTATATGTTTTCCCAAAAACGGAGGGTTGCCGAGGATATAGGAAAGCTCTGCTTTTGGCACGATGGATTCCCAATCCATCGTGAGCGCGTTCCCTTGCACGATATGGGGTGAGTCTTTCAACGGGATACGAATAATAGGCTGGCCGATGAGCGAGCTTAATTCCATGTTTATCTGATGGTCGACAAGCCAGAGCGCGAGCTGAGCGATGCGCGCAGGGAAGGATTCGATTTCAATGCCGTGCATCTGCGAAACACGAAGTTTTGAAATAGTATCTATGCCAAAGAGCATATCCTGTCCTTGTTCTATCTGCTTTTTATACAAGCGTTTTACTATTTCGAGCTCTAGACGACGCAGCTCTCGATATGTGACGACAAGAAAGTTGCCGCACCCGCACGCAGGATCGAGAAATTTGAGCTGGGCAAGCTTTTTGTGGAGCGCGTTGAGTTTTGCCACATTTTCCCCTGCAGATGCAAGCTCTTGTTTCAGTTCGTTAAGAAAAAGAGGCTCGACTATTTTTAAGATGTTTGTCTCTGATGTGTAATGGGCGCCAAAATCGTGACGAGCAGCGTCGCTCGTTACGGCCTGGAACATCGAACCGAAGATTGCTGGCGAAACGCCTGCCCAGTCGAACTTTGCGGCGTCAATTACCGCACGCCGCATCTCTGTATTGAAAGAAGGGATAAAAAACGCTTTTTCAGAAATCTCTGGTGTGAAAAGCCCGCCGTTTATATATTCGAGCAATTTGAGATCATCATGTAGTGTTGTCTGGCGGTCTTCCTTAGGGGTGTCGAGTGTCTGGAAAATAGCGCCGAGCTGCGCACCAAAATCAGAACCATCTGGCTTGGTGAAATATTCCAGATATTCTTTGAATGTATCCTTAGGCCAGATGCCCGTGTCGTCTACAAAACACGAGACGCGTAAGGAGCTTCGGAAGGTTCTCGCGCGGATAGTTCGTTTCCGCAAGTGTATCAACGAGATGGCTAATCTTTTCCGCCGCGCGTAAATTGATAGGATCTTCTTCGTGATATGTTTGAGTGCGATACCCGGCGATGAAGCCGAAACTGCGGATATATTTCGGCAAGTCGCTCAGCGAAAATTCACTCGTTTCTGTTTTTCCACCCTTACCTTCGAGGTCTATAATGCGTATGCGAGCGAAATCCGAGACAATGATATAGCGCGGTCGGTCGTTTTCAGAGAGGGCATCGAAGTATGAACCGGCCTGTTCGTAAGCACTATCTAGGTCTTTCCCGGCGGATTTCTGCTCAACAATGAGCACCCCCGGCCAGAAAAGATCGATACGACCATCACCGCCTCTTAGAAGTTTCACTCGCTCTTCGTATCGAGCGACAGTTCGGCGCTCCACGCCGAACACATCAAAAAAGCTGTTCCAAAAGCTTTGAGCTTCGCGACGTTCGTCGGTTTCTTCAGCCCATGCACGACTGAACCTTGTAGCTCGATCGCGAATTTCATTCCAACTAAGCATGGGGTCATCATCCTCCAAACCCCCTGAATTTTCAATCCTCCTCCGTCAAACCTACTGATGGACGAGTCCAAGCCTACAATTTCGTGTACCCTTCGGTAAGCTCAGGGTCACGAGATTTTTAACTCTACAGGTTTGTATACTTCGTATGCTTCCCTTTCGCTTTGTGGACGGGATAGTGCTCCGCGTTCTTCTGCATCTTTTTCACGAAGGCGTCCGCGAGGTCGATTTTCATATCGTGCGCCATGAGAAATACCCAATACATCACATCTGCAAGTTCCTCACCGATATCCGCCTTGTGCGTCACGACGTACTCCTCAATTTCTTTCGCGTTCTTCCACTGGAAATGCTCTAACACCTCCGCCGCTTCAAGCATCAAGGAAAGCGCCGCATCCTTCGGATTATGGAACTGTTTCCAGTCCCGCTCATCGCGAAACTTGATGACGATATCCGTCAACCGCTCAATCTCGGTCATAGTTTAGATATTTTCTTCAATTCCCCTGCCAATCGACGCAGTTTTTCGGGGTCCGCCTTCGGCCCCCCGCCAGACGATATCCATCCTTCATACTTCTCGAACCAAAACTCTTTTCCCGAAAGCACCTGACGCCATTCACTGCCTTTCAAGTATTCTGTGCCATGAAGCGGTACCAATTTGATGTGCGCGTGATCTATACCGGTTCCCTCCGCCATAAATCCTACCCGCCCAACATCACTGAAATGCGCCTCAAGCACTCCTGCAACTTTTTTCGCCGCAAGGATAAACCGCTGAAGTACATCGTCCGGCATCCGGAACACATCGCTTCCGAAATGCGCTTTCGGAATAATACAGCTGAATCCTTCGGTGTTCGGATCAATGGAAAGAAACGCCATAAATTCCTTGTCGTCCCAAAACACGCCGGGCGTTTCAAGACGGCCCGCCGCTATTTCGCAAAAAATGCACTTCCCGCCTTCCGTTTTTGCACCATATGAAGCCATAACTCCCCCATCATCCGCCTTTTCTCTTGATTTTTCAATCCTTCAACTTCGTTCCCCTCAATCCGATTCGGGGCAGGCAGGATAAAGCCGGCCTCACGAACAAGGGTTTTCTCTTCCGCTATGCACCGGACCTTGCGAAATCACGCGCACCCCTTCTGGTATGCTATTATCGTACGATGATATTTCTCCGCAATCATCTCGGGCCGCTTGCGTTTTGGATCCTTGGGCTTTTTCCGCTCGCATTTTGGTTCAGTTTGCAGCCGCTCGACACCCGCTTCGGTTCATTGAGCACGTGGATGACGAGCATCGGCCAAATGGCAGGGCTCGTCGGCATGGCGCTCTTCGCGCTGAACCTCATCTTGAGCGCACGGCTCAAATTCCTTGAACCGTATTTCGGGGGCATGAACCGCGTCTACGTGTCGCATCACTTCGCGGGCACTATCGCGTTCATCCTCCTCCTCATCCATCCGCTGGCGCTCGCCTTGCGTTTCGTGCCGCTCTCGGTCGCCGCGGCAACCGAGTTCCTGTTCGGCAATTGGACCGACCTGCCCACCATGCTCGGCAAAGCCGCGCTCGCGCTCATGACAACGTTTCTCGTCATTACGTTCTTCGCGCACTGGAAGTACGAGCATTGGAAGATATCTCATCAGTGGCTCGGCTTTGCATTTTTCCTCGGCGGACTACATGCGTTCTTCGTCCCGAGCGACATCGCGCATCACCTGCCGCTCCGCGCCTACATGTTCGCGCTCGCCGCGCTCGGGCTTTCGGCATATCTCTACCGCACCGTCTTAAAGCTCTACCGCCGCGCGGAATATCTCTACACCGTGACCCGCGTTTCGCCAGTGAACGCCAAAACCATTGCGATCGAACTTTCACCGCTCGCCGCGCCGATGACGTTCGCCCCCGGACAGTTCGCCTTCATTCGATTCCCGGGAGCAGCCGTAGTGCCCGAGACCCACCCCTTTTCCATCACCGCAGCGCCCACGAACGCCGGAGTGCTTTCCTTCGGCATCAAGGCACTCGGGGATTTCACCGAAACCGTCAATACGCTGAAGCCCGGCACGGAGGCGCGCATCGAGGGACCGTTCGGCATGTTCTCGTATCTTTATGCGCCGTTCAAGAAGCAGGTATGGCTTGCCGGGGGCATCGGCATCACGCCGTTCCTCGGAATGGCTCGGGATCTAGACATGCATACGCGCGCGGAGTTCGCTATTTCCCTTTTCTACGCCGTGCGCAACAGATCTGAAGCGGCGTTTCTTGAAGAACTGCTGGCCATCGCGGGACGCAATCCCAACTTCCAAGTCACGCCCTTCTACTCCGAAACCGGAGGCGCGATCTCCGCGCGGTATATCGCCGACGCCGTTCATTCGCTCACAGAACACGGGGTCTATCTCTGCGGGCCGCATTCCTTTATGCGGGCGCTTCGCGAGCAGTTTGTCAGAGTGGGAGTCCCCAACCGTCACATATATTCCGAGGAGTTCAAATTGTTGTAACTCCCGGGATATATGAAGCTCAGCGTAGGCATAGCTCTATTCGTTTTTTGGACGGTCGCGACCGCACTCCTGGTGGCGAGTTTTGTCGTGTCGGAGATACACAAAGCGCCTTTCGCCGTGACATCGGCCTCGGGCGGCGGATCGGCGCCACTCACAGCACAAAACGTCGTTTCCGGAGCTGCTTCCGCGGTCGCTCCAGCCGACGCTCAACCGGGCCTCACACTCGCCGAGCTTGCCAAACATGATTCAGCACAAAACTGCTGGCTCCTTATCGCCGGGAAGATCTATGACGTAACAACGTTCCTTCCCGACCACCCGGGCGAAGCACGAACGATCCTGCCGACCTGCGGCACCGACGCCACGCAGGCCTTCGCCGACCGTGGCGGCACTGGCACGCATTCAAATATAGCGAAGACCATGCTCGCGGCCTACTACATCGGCGACCTCGGCGTGAACACACCCGCACCTGCCGCGAAACCGCCTGCAGCGCCCCGCATCGGCACGCAGACGAAACCGGCACCAACGCCATCGGCTCTCCCCAACGCGGTTCCATCCCCGAGCTTTGCGCCGCCAGTCCCCGTGCCGGCTCCGGCAACTCCCCCGCCAGCTCCTCCTGCAGTACAAATTTCCCTCACGATGAACGAACTCGCTCAACATGCTTCCGCGCAAAGCTGCTGGCTCCTCATAAGCGGGAAGGTGTACGATGTGACGAATTTCTTGAACATGCATCCCGGCAACGCGAGCACCATCCTTCCCTCCTGCGGAAAAGAGGCTACGCAGGCCTTCGCCGACCGTGGCGGCACTGGCACGCATTCAAATATAGCGAAGACCATGCTCGCGGCCTACTACATCGGCGACCTGAACCAGACCGTTCAGCAATCGCCAACACAAACCACGCCAGCGCCAGCACCGGCCCCGGCACCCACCCAGATCCCGCGCGGCGGCGATGATGAGTGGGAAGACGACTAGCGCCCCAGCAAGCGCGTTCAGCGAAAGCAGGACGACGTAAAATCGCTGGCCTCCCCCGCGCGATATTTCAACCGCTTACGGGATGTAGACCTCTGCGATGCGCGTCACCGCGCCGTTCGTTATCGTGATGCGGTACGGCAGCGTGCGCCAGTGGAGTGCGGGGTCGTTCATAAGCCCGGCAAGATCCGCGAGCGGAATCTCGCGGTCCGCGACCTGGCCCGTTTCTTCCATCTTCCATGTTTGCATAACAACGCGCGCATCCGGACTCACCGCAAGACGTTCGTCTTTTCGTATATCGTTCTGGATGAAGAAGTCGTTCGGCAGGCATTCGCTGCGCGTCGCTTCCGTGCAATGCCCCGCGGCGATCGCGGCGTCTTCGCCTTCCCTGCCTGAGAGCCATCGCGCATCGTCAAAATCCATTGCCGCCGCGTTGTCCGTGAACGCGTGAATGAAGCCGAGATGCTCCCCGTCCGCAAAACGCGGCGCGGGCGGGCCTTGCCTTTCCGCGGAGATGTAAGCATGCAGCGCGTACCATCCGGCGAACGCGACGAACAATGCTCCGATGACCCACGGGAATGCACGCATGATATCTTCATCATCCGCCAAACTGCCTCAATTTTCAATCCTAAAAAACTGAGCCGCGTCGGATGGTTTCCCATCCGACGCGGAAGCTCACGCGCCAACGCGCTTAGATACCCGTGCGGGTGTATTCGTGCCCGCAGTTCCTGCACGTGAAGTCCACGTCCGATTTTCCCCGCAGAACCGGATTGGAGCGACGCGCGCTCTCTACGCCGGCGAGCTCGGAACACTGCTCGCAGTAGTGGTCGTTCCACTGCATCACGCCGGACATGAGGTTCGCGATGCCGAGCACCGCCGATTCCTCGAACGCACCCCTGAAGGTCGGCATCGCAGGCGTCTTCACGCCCACTTGTCCACCGGGGAAGAAGCGCGCTTCGGATCCTCCGAGGAGGGTCAAGACCGGCACCGCGCGCCTGCCGTTCACGTTCGCACGCGCTCGATGCACGTACCTCGCCTGTTTCGCGAGCCAGTCCGGAACTCTCGTTCCCGGCTCAAGAAATATCTCTGCGCTCTTTTGCATGCGGCCTCCTTTGCTTCGGCCGAAACTGAAGACATCATCCTCCACCCACACCGGCAATGCAACCCCCATCCCAACCCCTATCCTTATTCCTATCCCTATCCCTATTCGCCTATTCCCTCCTTCGTTAAAACTTCGGCGGGCAGGCGCGCGAATTAGAGAATAGAAGTCAGCTCAAAGAATGTACGCGCCCCGGCGCGCGTTCGCGCGCCGGGGCAGGTCACTGCTCGAGCAGCTTGATGCGGGATGCGACCTCGGCGTCCATGTACGCCTGGATGTCGGCGTTGACTTTGCCGCGAAGCGCGTTGTTCTGTTCGCGCAGGAACGCGATAACGGCCGGCGCGCCGACCCACTGCGCGGCCTTCGCATCCAAAGGCGCTTCGCACGCAACGCGCTCATGAACCGGCGGAAGGCGCTTCACGTAGTTGCCCGCGTCGCACGCCCCTTCCGTGGCCACGGTCATGTGCGCAGTCTCATGCGCCACCAGCCCGACGAAGCCGTCTTCGCTGAACCGCTCTGCCGCGCCGCGCGAAATGATGAGGTATCCGCGCATGACCTCGCCGTCCGTGTCCAAGACCTTCGCCGAAATGGCCGTGAGCGGCGCGTCCTTGCTCGCGTATTCGCACACGCGAACCCGGACGTCGACCTGCGCAATATCGAACACGCGCTTCGCAACGGACGTGATGCGCGGGTGCGTCGCCTCGCGGATCTTCGTGTTGGTGGGAAGCTTCAACGCCGCACAGTCAACGCGCACGAGCCGCTCCGCGGCCGCTGCCCAACCCGCGAACGCTACGCATGCCGCAACGAAAACGATGCCTGCCGATGCATGCCGCACGTCTCACCCCCTTCAGAAAACTGGCCCCATCTTGCCTCAAACCTTGCGATATTTCAACCCGCCTCAAAGAACACCACCTTGCACGCTCCAACATGCGAGAATGGTGTTCGCGGGCCACGCTACTCAACCTGTACCGCCCGGCGTGGTTCCGTTCGGCGGAACGGCCGCTTCGGCCAGAGGCGTTTTTGCACTGGCCGTTTTGCACGCTCTTTGAGCTCCGAGAGGTCGCCGCGCCACTTGAGACCGATATCTATCTTCGGCCGTGCAATATCTTTCGCTTCGGCTTCTTTTGCCGCTGCGGAAAGATATTCCTTATACTCATCGCGGAACACGGACATGGGGATTCCTGTCCGTCCCTTGCTCATCCCCGGATACCGCCATGCAGAGATGATCTTCCGCTTCCGCCCCGCATCCTGCACCATCACCCATATTTCCTGCGTCCATTTCTCTGTGGGTTTACCCTCCCAAATTTCGCCGTGCGAAATTTGGGAGGGTTGCATCGCCGCCATCGTCTTCGGCGCAATCCCCTCCTCTACGCGCTTCGGCGAATGCAGCACGCGCAGAACCCGCTGCGCGGACAGATGATACTGCCTCATCTTCGCTCTGACGTGAAATGTCCAATAAATCGCCTTCTTAGATTTCAGCATGGATTTCAAGTCTGGCGCATCCCTGCCCCGTACCAACGCGTTAGTTTTGGTGCGGGGTTGCCGCGAACGTGGAACGTCCAGTAGATGGTTTTGGATTTTGAGATCATGCCAACGCTCACGCATTCTCCAGTTCGCTTCGTGCGCCGTAA
>CAZMPQ010000032.1:0-9199 GCA_964568535.1 uncultured Candidatus Saccharibacteria bacterium | reverse complement strand
GCTCCATGAGCGCGAGGTCGCGGATATCCGCTTTATAGAATTTCGCTTCCGGGTTCACGTTCTTGCGGAAGCCCGTAGCGAGATTATCGATTACCACGACGCGATGCCCCGCATTGATATAGGCATCAGCTACATGGCTTGCGATAAAACCCGCGCCACCCGTAACGATTATTTTCATCTTTTTAGTTAAAAATTTCTTTATGAGACGCACATTCGTAATTCGTGCACATTCGTATATTCGGGATTACTCGTGATTCACAAAGAATGATTTTACGGTCTTCACGAGGATTGCAAGGTCAAGGATGACAGAACGATTCTTCAGATAGTATACGTCATACGCAAGCTTTTCCGAAACGTCGGCAGCCGTCTCATCCTTCCCGTAGTTAATCTGTGCCCAGCCGGTGATGCCTGGTTGTACGATAAGGCGTATTTCGTAGTAGGGGATTTGAGCGACTAAGCGCTCGATAATCTCCGGCCGTTCGGGGCGGGGGCCGACAAATGAAAGTTCACCGCGGATGACGTTCCAAAGCTGTGGCAGTTCGTCCAAGTGCGAAGCGCGCAGAAGCCGGCCGATGGGCGTTACGCGCGGGTCACGTCTCCCGGACCACTGTGCACCGTTCGTTTCGGCGGAACCATCAGCGGAAAGCGCGCGCATCGTGCGGAACTTATGGAGGGTGAACCGCTTGCCGTGTTTGCCCGTCCGGACCTGGCTGTAGATGATGGGTCCGCGCGAGGTAAGTTTGATGGAAAGAGCGATAAGGAGTTCAAGCGGCAGCAGGATGATGCCGAGTACGATGGCCGCAACGATCTCGAGCCCTCGCTTCAGATCATCGGAAAAACGGCGTCCGCCGATGCGATGCTCGATGAACCACGATTCATTGATGGAGCCGAGCGGTACCTTGCGGCAAACCGTTTCATAAAACGTCGGCATATCTTGCACCTCTATGCCGCTCGCGAGAAGTTCATAGAGCATCCGGGCGCTTTCGGGATCGTGGCGAAGGTGTGCGGGAACGACGACAAGCGTAATGCGTTGTTCGCGAATGAGTGCGTTCAAGTGTTGAGGGCGTTCCGCAGCGTCCATCCATGCCTTGATCGCATATCCGATCTGCGGGTTCTCTTTGAGAATGCGCCCGAGCTCTTGAGCGAGCGGGCTCGTGTCGAGCAAAAGTACGCGATTCAGTCCTTCGCGAAAACTTGCCCGGATATTCCACGTGCGTCGCCACCAAGATTCCAAAAGCGCGAAAACGATAAGGAAAAGAAAGAGATTCGTTTTTGGTGTGATGCCGAACGAAGGAACAAGATAGAACGCAGTGACAGTGAGGAGTGTGTTCACGAAGAGTGTGAGCGCGAGCGTTTGGATAAACTCCAAGTTGTTGCGCAGACGGCGCAGGTCATAGAGCCCTGCGATATAGAAGACAATGACCCAGAGGGGGAAAATAATAGTGAACGGGACCGCATGAAGATTTAAAAACTGCTCATTAAAATCCCACCCGTATCGGATGAAAAGCGCAAGGACGAGCGCTGTGTAAAGTGCGACGATATCGCCTACAAGGAGCAGGCTGATCTTCAGGGGGTTCGGTAATCGCATGGTAAACGGGGCTATGTGCCGGGAGACCGCCGGATGTCTTGGGACGTTGTATGGCGGGGCTTCCCAAAGAGCAGCACCCAGAAGTAATTTATGGTATATCGCCATCCAATAGCAAGTACGCCTTCGTGTGCGAGCCGCCGGCCGGACGAATAGATGGGCAAACGAAACATGAACTTCACCTTGCCCTGCCGCACGATGCGACGGGCAACATCCGTGTCTTCGCCATAGAAATCGATGCTCGTGTCAAAACCGCCAGCGCGCTCCCAGGCGTCGCGGCGGAGAATGAAGTTGCCTCCTTGTACCCACGCGCCGATGCCGAGCGTGCGAAAGATGATATGGGTGATGAACGCAAGCCAGCAGAAAATACGCACGAGCAACTGCCGCGCCGGCGAGAGGTCATAGTAGACGAGTGGGCCGGTGAGACAAGCGAGATTCGTATCGCGCTCGAATTCGTAGAAGACGCGCGCGAGCCATCCGGGCGGGAGAAGTGTATCGGCGTCTATGTTCGCGACGATGTCACCCGTTGATTCTCGGAATCCGCGCGCCCGCGCCTTCACCAGTCCCTTCTGGGGCTCATCCACAACATGCACGCCAGGATATCGCAGCGCAACTGTTCTCGTGCGGTCGCCCGAGGCATTGTTCACGACGATGATCTCCGCATCATACCGATGGTCGGTCGCAGCAAGTTCGCGCATAATGGAATCCAGGCACGCGCCGAGTGTGAACTCCTCGTTATGTGCCGGAATGACGAAGCTCAACTTCATGGCTTTCTGATCTGTCGAGATTTGAACTTTGAAATTTGAGCTTTGAACTTTTATCTCACTTCGTACCACTCCTTGTGGTGTGAGCGGTCGAAAAAACGGACAGAAAGATAGTTCACGAGCCACTCCCGCAAAAGTCGTGGCCAACCGACCTCGTGTGCTCGTCGTCCAGTGTGGTAGACCGTAATATCGCGGGCGATGCGCGTATGTCCGATCTGCGCGAGCCGGCGAAACATGTCATTATCTTCGGCGACCGGCAGGTAATCTTTATAGCCGCGCACGGCGTCGAACGCGCGTTTTGGTATCATCTGAAACTCCCCCGATGCGCTCCCGCTATGCATGAGGTTGTTATTGATCCAATGGTCAATATTCACCATGCCGAAGACGAGGCGATCCGCGAACGTTTCCATCTGAGGAAAGACACGCAAGTTCGCGGTGAGGCCCACGAGCTTCGGGTCGGCGGCAAAACGAGCGAACGCGGCACGCAAGAGCTCATTCGGGCGGGGGAGCTCGATGTCGGCGTCGATGAAGAGCAGCATATCGCCCTTCGCCCGACGTGCGCCCTCGTTCTTGCCCCATGCGATGGTTTTCCGTTCTTTTTCGCGGAATTCCAGCGCGACATCGGCATACCGATGCGCGATCTCCATGGTGCGGTCCGTCGAGCCCCCGTCGGCAACGATGAGCTCGAACGGGTGTTCGGTGATGCCGACGCGGAGCTTGCGGAGCGTTTCGCCAATGATCCTCTCCTCGTTCCGTGTCGGGATGATGATAGAGAGCATGAGCGTTCCCGAATTACGAATTCGCACGAATTACGAATACCGACAACATTCGTATATTATGTACAATTCGCATATTCGGGATTACTCCTAGAGTTTGTTCTGCATGTCGCGGCTTCGCAGGTAGCGGTTCACGCCGTAGATGAGCGCGCCCATGATGACGGCGAACGCGATGCCGGTTGCGAGCCGGAGCCCCTCATTCACGATAACCACAACAGAACCGAAGAAGTAACCAACACCAATGAGGAGCGCCGTCCAGATGGTCTGGCCAAGGACATTGAACATGACGTACTTCTTGAACGGGATACGCATGATGCCAGCGGTGATGAGGATGACGAGCGCAAAGCCGAGCCCCATCGTTATCTTGGAAATGAAAAGTATCTTGTTCTGATGACGGTGGAACGCTGCCTCGGTTCGTGCAAGAAGCGCTTCGGAGATGCTGAAAAATTTACCGTACTTGCGGATAAGTGGATGCCCGCCGTAATAGCCCACAGCGTACCAGAGAATATCGGCAGCAAGATCGCCGGCCATGAGCACGAAATAGAGCGGCCAGAAACTGAAGTACCCGAGCTTCAGGAACACTCCCGAGACGGTCATGATGACGGGGCCTTCAACGAGCGCAAGCGGAAAGAGAATGGCGTAACGGTAGGCAGAGACCCAAGAGAGAATAGCTTCAGGTATCATGCTCATGTATTGTATCGCACTTGCGCCCCCGATGGGAGAGGTCGGGTGCGGAGTTTAGGGGGTGTGGGTATGTCCGGTTGACACCGGTTGTCATACCAATGGTAGAATTGCGTTCATGGAACACGAACACAAAGAACATCACGCGGGCGGAGGGTCGGAAGGTAGCGCAGGCGGCGCAAATTTTTTACCCATCAGCATTCTTGTTGCGGGCGTCATGATATCCGGGTCGATTCTATATGCGATGAATCGCGGCCCAGCATCGCCAAAGGCGGAGGTGCCAACGGGCGGTGCGCCAACGGGGCAGCAACCAGCCGTTGATCGCGGCGCACTGCTTGCTATTCAGGAACGCGACGTCATCTTGGGCGACCCAAAGGCGCCGGTTACCATCATCGAGTACGGGGACTACCAGTGTCCGTTCTGTGTGAGATTCTTCGAACAGACGGAGCCGCAGATCATTGAGCAGTATGTGAAGACGGGTAAGGCGAAATTCATCTTCCGCGATCTAGCGTTTCTTGGCCCGGAGTCTGTGGAAGCGGGCGAAGCTGCAGAGTGCGCGAAGGATCAAGGCAAGTTCTGGGTGTTCCATGATGCGCTCTATGTTGCGGAAGGGAAGGATGGACAAGAGCACAATGGGAACCTGAACCGCGAACTGTTCATGCAGATCGCTGGGCAGGTGGGGATGAACGCTGCGCAGTTTGCGGAGTGCTATGATGCGAACAAATACGCGCAAGTAGTGCAGGATGTCGTGAAGGCGGCGCAGAGCGGCGGGGTGAACGCGACACCAACCTCGTTCGTGAACGCCCAGATGATCCAAGGCGCACAGCCGTTCGCCTCATTCAAGACCGCCATTGACGCCGAGCTCGCGAAATAATACGCTACCAAGGTTCCGTACGTTCGGGGTTTTAAGCATGCGCTTCGCCCGACCGGTTACGCAACGATAAAGGGCGAATCGTACCACTACGCAATGGACTATCAGAATCAACCACGGCCCGAGCGCGTCTGGCATCAAGCCGGCGACGCCGACGGCTGTCAGGGCGGATGGAAGTGTTCGAAATGCGGCGCGGCCATTGACCGCCTGCCGTTCGCGCCCGATCCCGCGCGCGTCGGCCAGCTGCTCTGCCGGGACTGTCACCGCCAGCGGACAGCGAGCTTCGGCCGGTAACGCCCGGGCTTCGCTCTACGCATTATCCCCATCATTGGGGATTTTGCGTTCTTGAGGGAGTGTGCGATACAATCTTGCTGCACCCGCTTGCTATGAATCTTCGATGGGCATTCATTATCCTTGGTGCGTGGGTCATCATCTCACCGTGGATCTTTGGTGTCGGCGTTGATCTGGTGCTTGCATGGAGCAATGTCGTCGCGGGGCTCGCGGTCACGCTGCTCGGCGCGTGGGAGCTTTTCGGGAACGAGCGGAAATAAAACGTCGCAAGATATATTTTCACACAGTACAGAACAGATATGGCGAATGTCCGAATATTCACGACCCCGAGCTGCGTCTATTGCAAAATGGCGAAGGAATTCTTCGCGAAGAACAATATTGCGTACGAAGAATTGGATGTCATTGAGAACGATGCCGCGCGAGAGGAGATGATCCAGAAGTCCCACCAGTTAGGCGTGCCGGTCATCGACGTGAACGGTGAGATATTCATCGGTTTCGACAAGCCCGGCATCATGCGCGCGCTTGGCATAGGGAAGTAGTTTTATGTACGACTTAATTATCGTGGGCGGCGGGCCCGGCGGCGTAGCCGCCGGCATATATGCCGCCCGAAAAAAGATCAACACACTGCTCATCACCGACTCGTTCGGCGGGCAGTCATTAACGTCCGCAGATATCCAGAACTGGATCGGCACGAAGTCCGTTTCGGGCTTTGATCTCGGGAAGATGTTAGAAGAACATCTTCGCGCACAGGAGGGGATAGATATTGTTGATGACGACCTCGTGGCAAGCGTAAAGGAAATAAGCGGCGGATTAGAGCTTGTAACAAAGAACGGAAAAACGATGCAAACGAAATATCTCCTCGTCGCATCCGGCAGCCGTCGGCGAAAACTTGGCATCCCGGGCGAAAAAGAGCTGGACGGCAAGGGCGTGGTGTACTGCTCAACCTGCGATGCACCACTCTTTAAGGGTAAAGTTACCGCGGTCGTTGGGGGCGGGAACGCCGGATTAGAGGCTGCGGTAGACCTTCTGCCGTATGCGGAAAAGATCTATCTCTTGGAGCGAAGCGAGGCGCCGAAAGGCGATGCCGTAACGCTTGAAAAGCTCAAAGCGAATCCGAAGTTCGAGCTTTTTACGCAGGCCGAGCCGCAAAACATATTGGGCGATGGGTTCGTGTCCGGCCTCGAATATCTCGACCGCAAAGCGAACGAAACAAAAAAACTTGACCTTCAGGGCGTGTTTGTAGAGATCGGCGCCATCCCAAATTCGGAATTCGTGAAAGATATCGTAAAAACCGATGCCGTCGGCGAAGTCGTCGTGGACCACAAGACCCAGCGGACCTCGCACGCGCGCATCTGGGCCGTTGGGGACGTCTCTGATGTGCTCTACAAGCAGAACAATATCTCCGCGGGAGATGCGGTGAAGGCCGTCCTCAATATTTACGACGAGCTGAATAAAGCGTAAGAAGTGCGCGTAGTTGACTCATGCAGTGGCGGCGCATAGGATACAGCCAGCACTTTCATACCCACGCATAGTAGCGTGCGAAATCGAAAGTCGCAGAGAGGAATTTACGGTGGTTAATGAACGCTGGTTGAAGTACGCCGATTGGGATTGGAGGGACTTCCGACGTGTCGTGTTCCGATCGGTCCGCGATCTCAATCGTTGCATCGACCTTTTTGGTAAGGACCCAGGTCTCAGGGGATGTCCTTACGACTCGGTGGATGGCGAGACGCTGTTCGTGCCAGCAGAGGCGGTGTCGCTCATCCGCAAGGGTGGTATCGCGATCAGGGCGCTAAAGATCAAGACCGGCGCCGATGTTCGTCGTGAGCGATTCCTGCGCGAGCAGAGGAGTTGCGCCCGTCGGTCCGCGAGACGTAACGACAGTGCGTCCTTGCGTGCCGCGCCGCATCGGCTCCATTCTGACTAGCCGGAGGGTTGCCATGCGGCCCAAGACACCCACCCGATTACTAGAGACGGTGGTCCGCGTGACGTTCTTCGTACCACAAACAAGTGACCGAGAACGAAAGGCGGTTCTCGCCGTAATCCGCTATCTCAAGACGCAATGTTTGCGGCGTGTTGCGGTAACTGGCTTTACGCACAGCATCCTCCGACAGCCCGTGTTCACCGGGTTTTGGTGGGATCCGGAAGTAAGACGCTGGTTCCCGCCCAAAGGGGTTGTGATGTTCGTCATCGACTATTCCGGCAAAGCCGAGGACCGGGCATTCCGAAGGACGATGTCCCGACTGCGTCAGATTGTCGGCGGGCGCTACGCCGCGTTCGGTAGCCCACAGAAAGAACTGTGGGTCGTCGGGCATCGTGGGGTTCGCTATGCGTGAGTCGTTTCGAAGGGGGCTCGTCCCGTGCGGATAGCCCCTTTTGATTTTCTCTTGACAGGTATGAGTCCCTTGCCCTACATTGTATTAGCAATCTTCAGTCGCGGTTGCTAAAAGTAATCTCGAATATACGAATTGGAAATAATATACGAATTCGATATTCGTAATTCGTGCTTATTCGCATATTCGGGAACACTCATATGAATTTCAAACCATTATCAAATCACGTATTCCTTGAGCCGCTTGCGGAGGAGAAGATGACGAAGTCCGGCATCGTACTCCCCGAGACGGCCGATAAGGAAAAGCCTATGATGGGCACGGTCTTGGCCGTCGGTCCAGGAAAAAAGAACGACAAAGGCGAGTTGCAGCCGATGGCGGTCAAAGTCGGCGACAAGGTCCTCTTCAAAAAATACGGTCCGGACGAGATAGAGGTGGACGGAAAGAAATATCTGGTCGGGGATGAGGACGATATCCTCGCAATCATTGAATAAATATCACGTGTCACGTATCAAGTATCAGGAACGGCGATAGCGCCGAACGAAAATCTTGATACATGACACCTGACACATGACACAAACATATGGCGAAGGAAATTAAATTTAACGAAGACGCGCGAGTCGCTATCCGGAAAGGCATCGATAAACTCGCGGAGGCGGTCAAAATGACGCTCGGCCCGCGCGGCCGCGCGGTCGTGATAGAAAAATCCTACGGTGCGCCGCAGGTGACTTTCGATGGCGTGACCGTCGCGAAGGAGATAGAGTTGCAGGACAAGTATGAGAATCTCGGCGCCGAATTCATCAAACAGGCGGCCGACAAGACGAACGACAACGTCGGCGACGGCACAACGACATCGGTCGTTCTCGCGCAGGCGATGATCGACGAAGGCGAGAAGGCAATCCGCGAAAAGGGGTTCAACGTCATCCACCTCGCTGAGGAGCTCAAAAAGGGGAGTGGTGCCATCTTGAAGAAGCTAGAGGCGCAGAAGGAGCTCATCAATGACGTGAAAAAAGTGGAGGAAGTTGCGACGCTCTCCGCGAAGGATGCTGAGATCGGCCGGCTCATCGCGGAAGTGATGGGAAAGCTTGGCAAGGAAGGTGTGGTGACGATAGAGGACTCGAATACCATTGGGAACTCCTACGAAATGGTGGAAGGTATGCAATTCGACCGTGGCTACGTGTCGCAGTACATGATCACGAACCAGGAACGGATGGAAGCGGCGTTGGAGGACCCGTACATCCTTGTGACTGACAAGAAAATATCATCCATTCAGGAGATCTTGCCGGTTTTGGAGAAAGTTGTGGCAAGCGGCAAGAAAGAGATGGTGATCATTGCCGAGGAGGTGGAAGGCGAAGCACTCGCAACGCTTATCGTGAACAAGCTTCGCGGCGTCTTCAGTGTCTTGGCGGTCAAAGCGCCAGGCTTCGGCGATCGGCGGAAGGAGATGTTGCAGGATATCGCGGTCGTAACGGGCGCGACATTCATCTCGGAAGATGTCGGCAAAAAACTGGACACCGTGGACTTGGATTCACTCGGGCACGCGCATCGCGTGGTGGCGAACAAAGACAATACGACGATTGTTGGCGGCAAGGGCGAGAAGAAGGACATCGAATCCCGCATCACCCAACTCAAAGCGCAGATAAAGAAGACCGATTCTGACTTTGACAAAGAGAAGCTCCACGAGCGGCTCGGGAAGCTTTCGGGTGGCGTCGCGGTCATTAAAGTTGGCGCGCCGACGGAGTCCGCGCAAAAAGAACTGAAGCAGCGTGTAGAAGATGCGGTTGCCGCAACGCGCGCCGCGATGGAAGAGGGCATCGTCCCGGGCGGCGGTATCGCGCTCTTGAACGTCTTGACGTTAGACGGTTCCGGTTCGGCAAAAGAGAGCTATAACACGGTCGCGGATG
>CAZMPQ010000031.1:0-9309 GCA_964568535.1 uncultured Candidatus Saccharibacteria bacterium | reverse complement strand
CAAAAGGAGCCGCTCATGACGCCCGAGGCGACCGAGGGGCTCGTGACGGCGCTTCTTACCGAGGACCAGAAAGAGAAGCTCGTTCGGGATAAGCAGGTGGACTTCGCGTACAGTTTTGAGGACAAGGCGCGATTTCGCGTGAACGTCTATCGCCAGCGCGGATATCTCGCTGCGGCGCTCCGGCTCATTCCGAACCGCGTGAAGACCGTCGATGAGCTTGGTTTGCCGCCCATTTTGCACGACTTCACGAAATTGTCGCAAGGGTTCGTGCTCGTTGTCGGCCCCGCCGGGCACGGAAAGTCCACGACCATCGCCGCGATGGTGGACGAGATAAATCACACGCGCGCCGACCACATCATCACGATCGAGGACCCTATTGAATATTTGTTCACGCAGGACCGTTCCATTATCTCCCAACGCGAGGTCGGAACGGACGTTGCTACGTTCCATGCGGGGCTCCGTACCGTGCTCCGGCAGGACCCCGATGTGCTCATGATCGGCGAAATGCGCGATTCGGTGTCCATCGCGACTGCAATGACCGCCGCCGAGACCGGACACTTGGTGTTCTCCACGCTCCACACGAACTCCGCTTCGCAGACCATCGACCGCATCATCGACTCGTTCCCGGCCGAACAACAAGGCCAGGTCACGAGCCAGCTTGCCGCGACGCTTATCGCCATTCTTTCCATCCGGCTTATGCCGCGGCTGGCCGGCGGGCGTATTCCTGCGATGGAGATCATGATCGTGAATCCAGCCATCCGGAATCTCATCCGCGAGCGGAAGGTGTATCAGATCGACCTCGTCATCGAGACCTCGCTTCAAGAGGGGATGATGACCTTGAATCGTTCACTTGCGGGCCTCGTAAAAAACAAAGAGGTATCGCTGGAGAACGCTGAGCTTTATTCGCTGAACCCGGCAGAGCTGCAGATATTGCTGGAACGCATGTAGGAGAGTGGTCCCGAATATACGAATATGCACGAACTGCGAATGAAACAAAAACGGCCCATATATACGAATTCGTAATTATTTTCATTCGTATATTCGGGAATACTCATGAGATATCGTTATCAGGCAAAAACAAAAGAAGGGGAGGACCAGGTCGGTTTCGTGGAAGCTGGCACGCAGGATGCGGCCGTGAACATTCTGACCGGCCACGAGCTCTTTGTTCTGAAGATAGAATCGGCAGACGTTTCCCATTGGTACGACCGACTGGGGAGTTATTTTGGCGGCGTGAAGCGCGAAGATATGGTCATCTTCTCGCGCCAACTTTCCACGCTTCTTGACGCGCGGCTGTCGCTCAATAAGGCATTGAAGACGCTTGAAGCGCAGACGGAGAATCCCGCGCTCCGCGAGGCGGTATTCCAGATATCACAGGACATCGATGCGGGGCTCTCCTTCTCGCAAGCGCTGGAGCGCCAGGGTGAGATATTCTCCGGGTTCTTCATTAGTATGGTGCGCTCGGCGGAGGTGACGGGAAACTTAGACAAGGTATCCGGATTCCTCGCCGACTATATCGAGCGCGAGGCGGTCATCGCAACGAAAGCGCGTTCAGCGCTCGTGTATCCGGCGGTCGTCGTCGGACTTTTCTTCATCGTCGCAGCACTTCTCGTCGTCGTGGTCTTCCCACAGCTTGAGCCGGTGTTCCGCGAGTCCGGGGTTGAGGTTCCGGCGATGACCCAGCTTTTGCTCTCGAGCGGTTCGTTCTTTAATGCGTGGTGGCCGGTCATCCTCGTTGCGCTCGCGGTGTTCGCCGCCGTGTTCCTGGACTATGCCCGCACGTCGGAGGGGCAGGCGCTTGTTGACGAGGCAAAGATACGGCTCCCCATCGTTCGAAGGATATTCCTGCCACTTACCATTACTCGATTTTCCAATGCGTCCACGATGCTCATCCGCGGTGGCGTTCCCGTCGCCCAGGCGATGGAGATCGTCGGAGACACCGTGGACAACACGCTGTATCGAGACATCCTCCATGACGTTTCGCAGGATATCCGCGAGGGGCTTCCGCTTTCAGCAGCCATCGCGAAACACCCCGACCATTTCCCCGTGCTCGTATCGCAGATGATCGCGGTTGGCGAAACGACGGGGCAGTTGGACCAGATTATGGCGCGCATCTCCGCGTTCTATAATCGAGAGGCGGATACGGTCATCAATAATCTCGTGGACCTCATTCAGCCGGCCATCATGGTCGTTATCGGTGTCATGATCGCGTTCCTCTTTGCTGCCGTGCTCGTGCCACTCTACAAGCTTACCGGTGCCTTGGGCAGTGGATAACGTGGCGTGGCGATATGGTATACTTGACCCATCAACCAAAAGGTCGGAACGCCACGCATCGCGTGGCAGAAATCGTGTAACGTGAATATCTCTATGCATCGCAAAGGTTTTACTCTGATCGAGATGCTCATCGTGATCGCCATCATCGGTATTTTGGCGTCTATCGTGCTGGTCGGCATCGGGCCGGTGCAGCGGACGGCACGCGACGCGAGACGGGCCTCCGATCTTCGTCAGGTGCAGAACGCGCTTGAGCTCTACTTCTCCAAGAATGCAGCATATCCCGCGGCGGGCAACTGGGCAGCGCTTACGACGGCGCTTACCTCCGGTGCCAGCGCTGTGGTGCGGCAGATACCGAACGATCCTCGTTCCGGCTCCGGCGCGACCTATCAGTACGCGCCAGACGCTTCGGGGAATGGGTATGTACTTGCTGCGACCTTTGAGGACACAGCGAACTCGCTCCTCACTGATCCCAGCGAACCAGAGGGCACCATTAATGGTGTGAGCTGTGTTGACCCAGTCTATTGCGTTCTCTTCTAGTTGCGGATGAACGTCATCCTCTTCGCCTTCGGCGCGGCAGTGGGCAGTTTTGTGAACGTGCTCGCGTTGCGGTACGACCCCGATCGGTTCCTCTTTGACCATCGGGTCGTGGGCGGACGGTCGCGGTGCCCGAAGTGCGGATGGCAGCTTCGTTGGTTCGAGCTTGTCCCTATCTTGAGCTATCTTCTTCAGGGGGGACGATGCCTCCGGTGTCGGAAACCGATCAGCCCGCAGTACCTCATTGGCGAGGTCGTCTGCGGGCTGATCTTTGTTCTGGTCGGCTCGCGGCCGGCCGGGGGATTGTTCTTCCCCTGGTATGACGCGTTGCCGATCCTTGTCGCGTTCTGGGTCGCGGTGTTCGTCGTGACATGGCTCATCACGCTTATCGATCTGCGCACGATGATCATTCCGGACGAGCTCAATATTGCGCTTGGCGCGCTCGGTTTTTTCATTGCGGGGATGTCCGGTAACTTGCTGGGACACGTGTTGGCCGGTCTTGGGGCCGGCTTCTTTTTCATCATGCTCGTGCTAGTCACTCGTGGACGGGGAATGGGTGTCGGGGATGTGAAGCTTGCCGCAGCGCTTGGCCTCGCGTTCGGGTGGCCTGCGGTCATGTTCGTCATCGCCGGCGGATTCATCATCGGGGCGATCTATGGCGTTGGTGCACTCATCGCGCGCACGAAGCGGCTTTCTTCCGCGGTGCCCTTCGCGCCGTTCCTCGCGCTATCCTCATTCGTCGTGTTCATGTGGGGTGATGTTGTGGAATATGCTGCATTCTTTACTGCTGCGCGCTTGCTTGGTTGGTTCTAGGTGCGGCGGGGGTGGTACAATGAGGCCGTATGGGCTCCATGCGACGGGGATTTGCTTTAGTGGAACTTATCGTGGTGGTGGGCGTTACGGCTCTTCTTGCCGGCGTATTGGTTTCGTATAACAGTCAAAGCCGCTCGCAGGTCGCGCTGTCTGTTGAGCGCGCCAAGATCGCCCAGGTGATCGGGCGGGCCCGGTCGCTCGCTATTTCCACCTATCTGCAGAACCCGACTGATTGCGGATTTGGCGTCAGCTTCGACTACGGGCCAGCGCGGAACTATTCCCTCGTGCAGTTCAGCAATGCAACCTGCGTTGACCTTACCGGCGGAACGCTGACCCCGCGTGAGACATTCCGTTTGGACCCTGCCGTGGAGTTCGGAAGCGGCGTGAATCAAGTGGGGCTCTTGATCTTCGTTCCGCCAGACCCCACGCTTCTCATGGAAGATCCGGCGGGCGCCCCGCTTGCGGGGACGGGCAAGATATATCTCGCGGCGCGCGGCGGAGCGAGCCCCATAGCGCTTGATGTTGGGTTTGCCGGACAGATCTCGTTCTAGCCACGAAACATGAGGCCTGAAACATGAAGCACGAAACGTTTTACAAAAGGAACGAAACGGGAGCGATGTCTCAAGCTTCAGGCTTCAGGCTTCACGAGCGCAGGGGCCAGTCACTTGTTGAGTTGATGATCGCGATGTCGGTCCTCACGACGGGCTTCCTCGGGACGCTTGCGCTTCTTTCCCGGTCGCTCACGTTGAACCGCACCGTGACGGACCGGAACGTCGCAACCTATCTTGCGGCTGAATCCATCGAGATAGTGAAGAATCTTGTGGATGCGAACATTTACGAAGGTTCAGCGTGGAACTGTGGAGTGAACTCCGATACATATGTGGTGAGCTACAATAGTTTACCGCCTGGTTCCTCGTGCCCCGGGCAGGGACTTACGGTGGCGAACGTCAATAACCGGCAGGTCTATTTTGATCCAACGACGAATCTCTATGTGAATGGGAACCCCGGCGGGAGCGCCATCCCGACGGCATACCAGCGTGCGGTGACCATCCAGCGCGACGGGACGCCGCCAGACGAGGATCGGCTTATCGTGACTGCGACCGTCACCTGGACGGATGTCGCTGGCGCAGAACAAGTTACGTTACAGGACCAATTTGTGAATTGGAGACCGTAAACATGAAACCTGAAACGTGGAACATGAAACACACGACATGAAACCTGAAGCCTGAAACATGAAACACAAGACGTTATATAAAAGGAACGGAGCGGGAGCGATGCTTCAGGCTTCAGGTTTTAGGATTCAGGACCGTGCGGGGTTTACGCTGGTGGAACTCATCATTTCCATCGCGGTGTTTGGCGTGCTGGTGTCCATCGCGATGGGGGGATTAGCGACCGCGATGCGTACCCAGCGGCAAACGACCGCGCTCATTATGGTGAATTCGAACATTCCATTCGCGTTGGAGCAAATGGCCCGTGAGATGCGGACGGGGAACGGTTTTTATTGTACCGTCACCGGTCCCGGCGCGCCGTGTCCTGCTGGTGGGAGCGATGATGTGGTTTTCACGAACGCGCGTGGCGACCTGATCGCATATGCATATGATGCCGTGAATGAGGTTGTCACGCGCTCAGAGAACAGCGGTGCGCCTGCGGATATCACCAGCAGGAACGTGGAGATCCAATATTTCGTGTTCCATGTTCTTGGGAACGAGCCCTTTCCCGATGAATATCCGGCGCGGGTCACGATGGTCGCTGGCGCTGCGCCGCGCGAGACGACCATTGCTGGGAATGTCGTTCGTTTTCAGACATCAGTCAGCGCACGGTTTGATGGGTAATCCTATGCACAGAACAAAGAGCAACAAGCAGCGTGGTCGGAGTGGCCAAGTCATGCTTCTTGCGATGCTTGCGCTTGCGGGGACTGTGGTTGGCGCGACAACGGTTGCCGGTTTGCTCATCACATACCAGATACGTCAAAGCGTGGACTTCACGCGTTCGGCGCAAGCTATCTTCACTGCAGATGCGGGTATTGATTGGGCACTCTATCAATTCTTCAAGCCGGGCTCAACGGCCATCAGTTCACCGACGCTTCCGGCAAACATCACTCTCGACCTTCGTTGTTACGACGTATTCACGAGCCCGACGACGCCTATCGGTTGTGACGATCCATCGGTGAATCTGATGCATTCTGCCGGTATTGCGTACGGTGCGCGACGTATCTTTGAGCTTGATCTCGGCGCATCGGCGCCCCCGCCGCCTCCAGCTCCTCCACCACCGCCTCCGCCCCCACCCGGCCCTCCTCCACCACCGCCTCCGCCCCCACCGCCGGTCGATGCTGATATCATCCCGCTGGATCTTTGGTGGGTGCCCGACCCTGTGCTTTCCGGTAATGACGTTGAGATCGGTTTCCGACTGACGAATCAGGGTTCGCAAGCAACCAATGTGGATTTTCGTATCGAGGTTGCGAAATCGGATGGCAGTACTGCATGTACGTGGCTCATCCCCGCGCCATTTGATCCGGGCGAAATATTCGAGCGCGGGCCGGGTCTGCCTGGCTCCACCTGTTCGGGACCTTTCGGCGTGACGAACGCGCAAGTGCCCGGGCAAAACCTGACGTTCACCGTGGATTTTGAGGGTGCCACTGTTGAGCCGAACGAGGGGAATAACGTGATGGTGCGGTTCATGCCGGTCAATTGATGTGGTACGCTAGGCGCGATGACGAAACAGGATGCCAAACGCCGCATAGAGAAGCTTCGGGCGGAGATAGACCGCTATCGCTATGCGTACCATGTCGAGGACAGGTCTGTTATTTCAGATGAGGCGCTCGATTCGCTCAAAAAGGAACTTTTTGACCTGGAGCAGGAGCATCCGGACCTCATAACACCGGACTCGCCGACCCAGCGGGTCGCGGGGAAGCCGCTTGCACAGTTCAAGAAGGTTCGGCACGAAGTCCGCGGCCACATCGTGCGGATGAATTCACTGAACGATGCGTTCTCTGAAGATGATGTTCGTGCATGGGTTGAGCGCTTGACGAACTACCTCGGCCGCCCGCCGGCTGGCGGATTCTTTTGCGATCTCAAAATGGATGGGTTGGCGATAGAGCTTGTGTATCGCAAAGGTATCTTTGTGCGCGGGGCGACGCGGGGCGACGGAGAAACGGGTGAGGATGTAACGCAGAACTTGAAGACCATTGAGGCGATACCGCTCCGGCTTCGGGGGAATGATTGGCCGGACGAGCTCGTCGTCCGGGGCGAAGCGGTTCTTACGCGAAAGGAGTTCGAGCGCATCAATCGCGAACAGAAAAAGCTGGGCGGAAAGCTCTATGCGAATCCGCGGAACGTTGCGGCGGGTTCCATCCGCCAGCTGGACCCAGCAATCACTGCGAGCCGCAAATTGGATTTCCATGCATGGAGCATTCCGGCAAGCAGCGAAAATGACCGCGAATATCTCGCGCAATTTCCGACGCACGATGCGGAATACCGCGCGCTTCGTTCGTGGGGGTTCAAGACAAATGAATTCGCTCGGGTTGCGAAGCGCGTAGACGACGTGTTCGCGTTCCACGCAGAGGTTCATCGGAAGCGTGAAAAGATACCATTTGAGATAGACGGTATTGTGGTGATGTTGAACGATAATCGGCTCTTTGCTCGTGCGGGTATTATCGGCAAAGCGCCGCGCGGCGGCGTTGCGTATAAGTTCTCACCAAAGGAGGCAACGACGATCGTTGAAACTATCAAAGTACAAGTTGGGCGGACTGGTGTTTTGACGCCCGTTGCGGTGATGCGTCCGGTCCAGGTTGGTGGCGTGACCATTACGCATGCAACGCTTCACAATGCGGATGAGATAGAACGGTTGGGATTGAAGATAGGGGATACCGTCATCGTCTCGCGGGCTGGCGATGTCATCCCGCAGGTAACGAAAGTTTTGACCGAACTTCGCACGGGAAAGGAGGAAAAGTTCCATATGCCGGAGAAATGCCCCGTGGACGGTTCGAAGGTCGTTCGCGATGGCGTGGCGTATCGTTGTTCATCGCCGAACTGCGGCGCGAAACATCGCGAACAGCTCTATCACTTTGTTTCTCGCGGCGCGTTCAACTTGGACGGCCTCGGGCCGAAGATCATTGACCGGTTCCTGGATGAAGGGCTCATCTCGGATGCCGCAGATATCTTTGGGCTCACAGCGGGAGATATTGCAGTATTGGAGCGGTTCGGCGAGAAGTCGGCGGAAAATATCGTGCGTGAAGTTGCAGAGAAAAAACAGGTGTCCTTGCCGCGGTTCATATATGCACTCGGCATTTTGCATGTGGGCGAAGAAACTGCACGCGTTTTAGCGAAGGCATATGGGCAAAAAACAATATCGCCGGAACGATTCCTGCATTTTTATCGAGAACTGACCATCGAAAATCTCCAGAGTTTGCCGGATATTGGCCCGAAGGTCGCGGAAAGCATCTACGGCTGGCTCCATGAGCCGCGGAATGTCCGATTTGTCGAGCGGCTCCACAAAGCGGGTGTTCTGATAGACGTTCCGCACGCGCCGAGCGGGGCGCAGAAATTTGCGGGTCAGTCGTTCGTCTTGACCGGCACGCTTGAAGCGTTGTCGCGTGAAGAGGCAAAAGAACGAATTCGCGCAATGGGCGGGGAAGCTTCTGAATCGGTGAGTAAAAAAACGAGCTACGTTGTGGCCGGTGCAGAACCGGGTTCCAAATTGGAAAAAGCAAAAAAACTTGGCGTCACGGTACTCGACGAGCGGGAGTTCCTGAAATTGCTTGCCTGATGCCGATACCAAAAATCGTCAATCAGGACTTCTTCAAGCGCTGGTCGCCGGATATGGCGTACGTGCTCGGTTTTTTCGCGGCGGATGGGAGTATGAGCTATGGCAAGCGGGGCGCGTATTATATTGAATTTGAAATCACCGACAAGAAACTTTTGACGGCGATACGCGGTCTATTGGGCTCAAACCACAAGATAACCGAACGAAAGCGGATTCGTAATCGTGTACCGAGCTATCGCTTGCAGATCGGGAGCAAGGCCATGTTGAACGACTTGTCGCGGCTCGGAATGATTCCGCGCAAGAGCAAAACCATCCGACTCCCCACAATCCCGGCTAAATATCTCACCCATTTTATTCGTGGCTATTTTGATGGTGATGGGAGCGTTGCATTCGGATATTTTAAGAGCAGAGACAGGAAGAACCTCAAGCGCACATTGCTGACAAGGTTTATCTCCGGGAGTAGATCGTTCTTAGTGGAACTGCAAGGAGCGTTGACGAAAGCTATTGGCATCAGGGGTTCCATATCTAGCCATAGCGGAGCTTATACGCTCAGTTATAGCGCCATTGGTTCGAGGGAACTTTGCCGCTTTATGTATCACCGCAAGCGCGGCGAAAAGTTGATTTATCTACAGAGAAAACGTAAGATATTTCAGGATGCGGGCGTAGCTTAGCTGGTTAAAGCGCTGCCCTGTAGAAATCTGCAGCTTGTGGGGGAAACTTCACAATGAACACTTCGGGATAACGGTGAAGGCTAAAGTCGCTTCAGGCGACCAAGCGAACACCGTGGGAACTCTGACACTAGGTCAGAGAGCGCCGTAGAGACTAGATACCGAAGCACCTAACTCTCATCGTGAGATATGGTGAAGATATAGTCCACGCCATTCCGAAAGGATGGATACCGTGCACGGCAGAGATCACCGGTTCAAATCC
>CAZMPQ010000030.1:0-9556 GCA_964568535.1 uncultured Candidatus Saccharibacteria bacterium | reverse complement strand
GGCATCCGCACCGCGGCGCGCTCCCCGGCGTGGAGACGACATCGGGTCCGCTCGGCTCCGGACTCTCGCAGGCGTGCGGCATGGCGCTTGCCGCGCGGATGGACGGGAAAAAGAACCGCATCTACTGCCTGATGTCCGACGCCGAACACCAAGAGGGGAATCTGTGGGAGGCGGCAATGTTCGCGGCAAAATATCGGCTGAACAACATCACCGCCATCGTTGACCGGAATAACATCCAGATAGACGGGTTCACGGAGAACATCATGCCGCTCGAGCCCTTTCGGAAGAAGTATGAATCTTTCGGCTGGCACGTCTTAGAAGTGAACGGGCACAGTTTTGAGGAGGTCATTGCGGCCGCGAACGAAGCCCGGGCCATCTACGAACGGCCGACCGTCATCCTGGCGCACACGATTCCCGGTCGCGGCGTGAGCTTTATGGAGCACGACTACCTCTGGCACAGTAAAACGTTCAAGGCCGGCGAGGCTGAAGCTGCGCTCAAAGAGCTTCGGACCTTGCGAGGAAAAATAACGTCGGAACATCAATAACCAAACTCTATGGAACAAACACCAGTTAAAAGTTCGCCGCGGGACGTCTTCATCTACATCCTCGGCACCGTTGCGCTCTATCTTTCTGCATTATCCACCATTCTTCTGCTCTTGGCGTACGTCGACATCGCACTGCCCGACCCCTTGAAGGGCGATTATTACGACCCGCGCGGCCAGATACGCTGGTTCCTCGCGATGCTTGTCGTCATCTTCCCCGTATTTCTGTGGACCTCGCGGTTCATCCGGCGCGACATCGCGCGCGACCCGGCGAAGGGAGATATCCGTGTGCGGAAGTGGCTCATTAATCTGACGCTCTTCCTTGCAGCGCTCCTCATTATCGGCGACCTCGTCGGGCTCATCTTCAATTTCTTGGAGGGCGATCTCACGACGCAGTTCATCCTGAAGGTCCTGGCGGTGCTCGCGGTCGCCGCCGCAATATTCTGGTATTACCTGATGGACTTGCGCACGAAAGCGGCGCCATTCACCGCGCAGGCGCGCGGCATTACCTACGGCATCCTTGCCGGCGTCCTCGTTGTTGTGGTCGCCGGATTCTTCATGGCCGGCTCGCCCTTCCGGCAGCGTTCCGTGCGCTTTGATGCGCAGAAAACGAGCGACTTGCAGAACATCCAGTGGCAGGTCATCAATTACTGGCAAAAGAAAGACAAGCTTCCACAGAACATTGACGAGCTGCGCGACGACATCGCTGGCTATGTCCCGCCGACCGACCCGCAGAGCGGCACTGCATACGAGTACCGGGCGACAGGCGCGTTGTCCTTTGATCTGTGCGCGGAGTTCAATCTCCCATCCGAAGAGCGGAATCGCGGTGCGGTGAAGCCCGTGTACGGCCCCGATGGCCTGTATACCTCAGAAAGTTGGGAGCACGGCGAGGGGCGGGTCTGCTTCCCGCGGACGATAGATCCGGAGCTGTATCAGTTGGAGAAGCCGGTGCCGGGGAGGTAGGAGCCAAGTCGGCGACAAGCCGCAAGAGACAAGAGACAAGTTGGGGCGCATATCCCGGCGGTTTTGGTATACTTACAGCGAGGAATCTCTCGCGCTAGATTCTAAATACTAGATACTCATTCCTTGCCCTTCACATCATGGATGGCGAATTGCGTGCACAATCCAAATATGCCGGTTTGCTCGTGAAGTTCAAATACTGGCTTTCCGGCGGGCTTATCCGCGACCCGCGTTCAGCCATCTATTTCCTCGGGATGCTTACCGCGACGGGGCTCTTCCTCGTGTTCTATCTGTGGCAGATAACTGCGGCGTATTCCGCCATCCAGAATAACCTCGTGAACGAGGCGACGTACTTTTCGCTGCGGGGGAACGTCCTGCGCGCCGGCGCGGCGAGCGTGTGGAAGACGTACGTGGACGAGGGCGGAAGTTTTGAGTTCAAGTATCCGGCGAACTGGTCCTTCGACGACCGGGTGGCGGGCAACATCACGGTAACGCCGGGCGGGCCGCGGAACTTGGATGCTTCGGATGAATTGAAGCTGGGAAATGCGTGGCCGCACTTCCGCATCACGTTCTATCCGAACTCCCGCGGACTCACCGCGCAGGAATATTACGACCGCGTGACCGCGCCGCGCCTTCGGGACGACGTTGAGCACGCGCCCATCGGCGTGTCGCTCGGCGGCCGGTCGGCCGTGCAGTTCATCGAGCTTGGCGTGACCGAACGGCGGCATTATCTTGTGGGGAACGAAGCGCGCATGCTTGAATTTTCCTTTGACACCGATCCGCCGTCGGTCTTCGGCGATATCGAGAATACGTTCGAGGCGATGATGCGGTCGGTCGTCGTGCGGTAGCGTACAGGGAACATCATCATGCTCACCACAGATATCGGCAGATTCTTTCTCGTCATCGTGTTCGTCGTTTTCGTCGGGCTTGTCATCGCGGTGGAGCTTGCGTCGGCGAAGTTGGAGATGGACCGGCTGGTCCTCTGGGAGCAGATATTGCAAGAAGCCATGCAGCGCGTGCCTCGGGACGGTGCGCCTCCGCCGCAGAGCGGCACAGTTTCGGACATGGCCGGCTGGCAAACCTACCGCAACGAGGAGTATGGATTTGAGTTCAAATACCCGCCCGATTTGAAATTAATCGCGACTGATTTCCCAGGCGACAATCCACACCCGGTGCTCGCAGGATTGATTATATTAGTCTCTCCATCCGTCGGTATTCCTAAGTTGACCGTGGCGCTTTACCATAATCCTTCTCGGCTCCCGGTTCGCGAGTGGTACGAACAAACGCGCGCAGATCAAGAGTCGTTTCCGGATTTGCGCGGGAAAACAATGACCGAATCGATTATTGGCGGCATTCCATCTTTCCGCATGGAGGTTGAGTTTTCGGGAACCACCAATATTCGTTCGTTGGTTCCGCGAGATGATATTGCTATTGGAATTGAATCTACCGTTTCTGACGGTGCTGGAGCAAACCCATGGGATTTGTACGACCAGATCCTTTCCACGTTCAGGTTCATTCGCTAGGTTGTGCTAGAATAAGGAAGAGCTTGCCCTCCAAACTTTTTGGAGTTGTTTGCGGGGCAAGGCGGGAGATTTGAGCGAGCGTTACGAACAAGGTCACGTGAACAAGCAAAGAGAAAGTTAGGAGGGTAAATGCTAAACAGGGAACTCAAATTGAACCCGAAGGTCTTTGACGACGACGTGGAGCAAAAACCCACCAGAGATGGTTTTGGTATTGGATTGGTAATAGCCGGCGATGAGAACAAGAACGTCGTCGCGCTTTGCGCGGACCTTGTTGAGTCCACACGCATGGAGGCGTTCGCAAAAAAGTTTCCGGAACGATACGTGGAAATGGGCGTCGCGGAACAGAACATGGCGGCAGTCGCATCGGGTATGGGCGTATCGGGGAAGATCCCGTTCATCGCCTCGTATGCGACATTCTCTCCCGGCAGGAACTGGGAGCAGATCCGCACGACCATTTCCTACAATGATTCAAACGTAAAGATCGCCGGCCATCATGCGGGCATTTCCGTTGGCCCGGATGGCGCAACGCATCAGGCGATAGAGGACATTGCCACGATGCGCGTCATGGCGAACATGCGCGTCATTGTGCCGTGCGACGCAATAGAAGCGAAAAAAGCGACGCTCGCAGCGGCAAAGCTTTGGGGGCCGGTCTACATTCGTCTCGCGCGCGAGAAGACGCCCGTGATGACCACCGAAGCGACAAAGTTCGTGCCGGGAAAGGCGAGCGTGTTCTGGGAAGGAAAAAAACCCAAAGTCGTTATTTTCGGATGCGGCGGATTGTTGCACAATGCATTGCTCGCTGCGCGCGAACTGGAGAAGAAGCACAAGACGCCCTCGGTCGTGGTGAACGTGCATACGATAAAGCCATTGGATGAACAGGCGGTCGTTGCATGGGCCAAGAAAACTGGCGCGGTCGTCACGGTTGAGGAGCACCAGGTCGCGGGTGGATTGGGCGGCGCTATCGCAGAGTGCCTTGCAAAGCACGCACCGACGCCGATGGAATTCATCGGGATGCAGGGCGTCTATGGGCAATCGGGCAAGCCTGCGGAACTTATTGAAAAATATGGCATGGATGTGAAAGGCATTATCTCTGCCGCGAAGCGCGCGGTGCGCCGCGCGTAAGAGGTTTTGGTATACTAGAGCACATGGAAGATTACGACTTTATTGCGATCGGCGACATTGTGACGGACGCCTTCATTCGGCTTGCCGACCCGCACATCCGCGAGGCAGTGAGCCGCGAGAATCGCGAGCTCTGTATGAGCTTCGGCGATAAGATCCCGTACGAGGAGGTCTATGTGGTCCCGGCGGTGGGGAACAGCCCGAACGCGGCGGTCTCGGCGGCGCGGCTGGGTCTCAAAACGGCGCTCGTCACGAACCTCGGCGGCGACTTCTTCGGGAAGGAGTGCATGGACGCGCTCGTGAAGAATGGCGTGTCTACGGAGTTCGTGAAGACGCACGCGGGCATCAAAACGAATTACCACTACGTGCTCTGGTATGGCGACGACCGCACCATCCTTATCAAGCACGAGAACTATCCCTACGAAATGCCGGATATCCGGAATCCGAAGTGGATATATCTTTCATCACTCGGCGAGCACTCTGCGGAATTCCACGACGCACTCGCGAAATATTTAGAAGGCCATCCGGACGTGAAGCTCGCGTTCCAGCCAGGAACGTTCCAGATGAAGTTCGGCAAGGAGCGCATGGCGGCGTTCTACAAGCGCGCGGAGATATTCTTCTGCAATAAGGAAGAGGCCCAGCGCATCTTGGGAAATCAGGAAAGCGACATCAAGAAATTGTTGGACGGCATCCACGCGCTCGGTCCGAAGTACGTGGTCATTACGGATGGGCCCGTGGGCGCTTACGCGTTCGCGGACGGAAAGTATTGGTTCATGCGGCCGTATCCGGATCCGAAGCCGCCCTTGCAGCGCACGGGCGCTGGCGATGCGTTCTCGTCTACCGTCACCGTTGCGCTTGCGCTCGGCAAGGAACTTCCGGAAGCGCTTCGCTGGGGGCCGGTGAACTCCATGTCGGTTGTGCAGGGCATCGGCGCGCAGGCGGGGCTTTTGACGCGCGAGAAACTGGAAGAACACCTTGCGAAGGCCCCGGAGGACTACCAACCACGCGAATTGTAGAAAGCGACAAGCGACATGCGACAAGTATGAAAAATTTACGAGAGGTATTGAACGAGTGCCGGGAGAAGCGCGTTGCGCTGGGCCATTTCAATATTTCGGACCTTGCGGGGCTCAAAGCCATTTTCGCCGCCGCGCGGGAGCTCAATTTGCCCATCATGATTGGCGTCTCCGAAGGGGAGCGCGAGTTCGTGGGCGTGCGGCAAGTTGCGGCGCTCGTGAAGAGCTTGCGCGAGGAGTATGACTATCCGATATACCTGAACGCCGACCACACGCATTCGGTGGAGAAGATTGAGGAAGCGGTGCGTGCGGGGTTTGACGAGGTGCTGTTTGACGCCGGGAAGCTCCCGTTCGCGGAAAATCTGAAGGAAACGAAACGCGCGGTGGAGGCGGCGAAATCCATCAATCCGAATGTTATCGTAGAAGGCGAGCTCGGGTGGATAGGGAGTTCGTCCGCAATTTTAGAGAATGTTCCCGAAGGGGCGCAGATAACGGAGGCGATGCTCACGAAGCCGGATGAGGCGAAACAGTTCGTTGAAGAAACAAAGGTGGATGTCTTGGCGCCTGCAGTGGGGAATATGCACGGACTTTTGGCGTCAATGGTAAAAGGCGAGACGCATAAAGAGTTGAACATTCCGCGCATTGCAGAGCTTGCGGAGGCGACGGGAACGTTCCTGACGCTTCACGGCGGGTCGGGGACGGCGGATGAGGGGTTCGTGAATGCGGTCAAAGCCGGCATCACCATCGTGCATGTGAATACCGAAATTCGGTTGGCATGGCGGAGAGGAGTGGAGGCGGGGTTAGCGAAGGATGCGAACGAGGTGACGCCATACAAGATATTGATGCCGGCGGTGGAGGGGGTGAAGGAAGTGGTGAAGAACAGGTTGAAGCTCTTCAGCGGATTAAGCTAGGCGCGCGTTCTGTTTCTTCAACCCGCTTCGCTCGTCCAGCGACTCGCTTGCTTGTCCTCGGCGGCTCGCCCCCGCCGCTTAGCGGGGGACCATGCCGAGCCGCCTGCGGGGGTTTCAGAAACAAAACGCGCGCCTATGAAATACGGTGCGCACACAGCTTCTTAGGAGGGAAGGTGAGGGCCCAAGGTAGCTCCGGCTGCTCGCCGGAGTTTTTATGCGATTATTTATTATGAACTTGTCAAAAATTGGGAAAGTTGTTATAGTCATCCGAGCTGGCCGCAGGGATTCTCCAGACAGCCTTGATAATTGAAATCAACGATATGTGTGGAGTATAACTGGCCAAGTGGACACACAGGTACTGTAAGGAGGTGTTAGATGTGGTTCACTGATGTTCTTGAGCATGCGAGGTTGTTTGCTGACCATCTGGAGTCCAACATCAGAAACATCCACGATGTTCTGCGCGAGTATGAGAGCAGAGAGGTGGTCGATGACGAAGTGCGACGATCACTTGAGGCCCTGAGGGGTTTGTCGGAAATCAGTCGGTACTTCGTCGATGGGCCCATATCTCAGAAGACAGCAGTGTTTCTCCCTCTTAACTTGCCACTGTATTCCTTGATTCTATTTGGAGCCATGCCAGCCTATCAGTCGCTTTCGCTGGCCATCCGCCCTCCTAATAGGATGCAGGCAATCTTTAGCGAGTTATCTGCGAGGTTGTCGTTGGAGGAACACTACCCGAACATTCACGTCTTCACAGGTTCCCGCGAAAGCTTTCTCGTTGAGCATTGTCGGGAATCTTCCGTTGTTCTGTTTACGGGCAAGCACAAGAACTTCTTGCATGTTCGTAAGGTATGTAATAAGGACACACTCCTTTTGTTCAATGGAGTTGGGCACAACCCGCTTGTCGTCACTCCTAGCGCAAACATCAAGTTGGCTGTTGAAAAGACTCTGCATGTTAAGCTTTTCAACAACGGGCAAGATTGCGCTGGGCCAGATATCATTCTGGTACATAGCGCAGCCATTGAGGCATACCTTCGGGAGCTACTTGAAAGGCTCGCGCAGATACGGTGTGGTATCTCCTATCGAGATGACGATGTTGTCGTTGGCCCACTATTCGAGCCATCGTCACTGCTAGATACGGCAAGGTTGATCTCAGACGTCCGTCGCGTAGGAGCGACGATTGTCTACGGTGGACAGATTGATCTTAGCCACAACCTCATGCACCCCTGCGTAGTGCGGGCGTCACTTCGCCAACTGCGGAGTTTCACCGAGCTATACTCCCCACTATTCCTTGTTGCTGAATACGACCACGACCGGGAATTGGGGCTCTACTTCGGTGACATTCGCTACCAGAACAACGAGATGTACATCTCGTTGTTCGGTGAAAGCGATTATGTAACTGGAGTACCGGGGAGCATCATCCTGAAAGATCGGACCATCCACGACGTAGAACGTGGCACAGAAGAATATGGTGGTTATAGTCCAGGAGCTTCCTCAGCGTCATATCGAGGGATGACCATCCCGAAGCCCCTACTTGTCCCACGAGAGATTAGCAACTTCCTTTCACCGCATGGGCGGTCCGTTTTCTCGATGGTTCCCAAAGCAAAAGGTAATTGGGAGAGAGATATTGTGGCCCAGCAGTTTCAAAGTGTTGTGCCGCAAATCTTCGGAAGTCAACTCATCTTCGCCTATATCTTTGGTAGTTTTGCTACTGCCCGAGATAGGCGATACTCCGACGTGGACACGCTCATCTGCGTTCATGAAAAAGAACAAGATTCTATCGAGGAGTACCTTGCCTGGTTGTTCTCTACGCACGAGATGTTCGGTCGGATTCCGGACTTCAAGTATCCGGCCGAGATAGTAACCTTCGCAGACCTTCAAGCGGCGACAGCACAGCTACCTAGCATAAAGCTTTTGGCTACAAAGAATGATGTGCTGAAGTACGACGCGATGGTCTGGTGCCATTCTCTCTCGCAGCCGTGGGTCGGTGTAGTAAACCAAGAGAATATACCAGAACATTGGAAGGGGTTGTTCCCGAGTGAGTCATCTCGTCTGCTACGGTCGTTCTTGGAAGATCTTGAACGGGTTGTCTCCGTGAGGGACGGCATATCAGAACTTCGCCCGGAAGCGTACGAAATTCCGCGCAGAGAACCGGAACTGTCCCATTACATCGAGAATCTCAGCGATCGTGGGCTTGTTGGCGTGCTCAAGATGATTCCTTTTGAGGAGAGGCCCATGTACACAAGCGTTGTCTTGAAGCTTGTTGCTCAGCGGGAGTTCATGGGGCGGAGCCTCTTTGAAGCTGGCAACTCAGATGACTTGTATCACCAACACTTTCGTTTCGGCGTGGTTGCACCTAGGGTGCTGTAGAGTAAGCGTTCCCGATGGACGCGCCACCGACGCATCCGGGCTAACCGGATGCGTCGTTCTTTTATACATATTTTCTCTCCATCCCATCATAAGCAATCGTGTATTTGGGAAATTTTTTCTCGAAATCTTCGTGCCTCAATCCTTGATACGATCCGATATTTGTTAGGATAATTTCTTTTGCAGTCAGTTTGCTGAGAAATGGGACAATCTCAGATTTTTGGAGATGAGTTGAATCATCGCTAATATCTGATTCTAGATATGTAGCATCCACAATAGCGGCATCAACGTTTTTTACAAGATTAGCGGTCTCCTCTGGGATTCCATAGAGGTCAGAAAAATATACGAACTTACTCCCAGTGGCCATGTCTTCGAAGAGAAATCCGCTGGTATCTCTAATGTGATTGACGGGAATTGGTGTGATTTTTACATTTTCTATCACGAATGGCTTGTAGGACTCAAAGACTTGGAAATGAACATTGATATGGTTCATTCTGTCCTGATACCATTGTTGTGTTGTGCTATTGCCATAAACAACCAACTTGTTCTTCTCCGCAAACCAATCCAGATCCAGTAGTCCAAATAGATGATCCCAATGCCAATGCGACACTAGAATAGCAGCGGGTTGTTTAAGGCTAAATTTCCATGATTGTAGTCGTATGTCAGGCGTAGCCTCCACAATGAAACTCTTGTCATTGTCTGTTTCAATGTAAAGCGAAGTCCTGAAGCGGAAATCCTTAGAGCCCCACTCCACTTGCTTGCTGATTTTATCGTCGCCGAAGGGCGCTGGAATGCCTTGCCAACAGCCAGTTCCTATAAAAGTTAACTTAATCATAGCTGTATATTAGAGATTTTCCGTTATTTTGACCAGCCTCAAGCGTGTGCTTGCTGGGGGTCGGGGCTGGATGGGAGGCGAGTAGGCGCGCCCGGAAACCGCAAGCGCCGAACTTAGGTGAGAAATTGTGAGGACTGGCGAACTGGACTTCTCCGTCACTTCGTATAAAGTTTAGTGAGCTTTCGAGTAGAAGTCTGCATAACGAGAGGAGCCAAACATGGATCCGACGATGCCTTACGCGAAGGGATCGAGGGCTATGCTGTAAGACGAAAAGCAAAAGGGGCAAAGC
>CAZMPQ010000029.1:0-10896 GCA_964568535.1 uncultured Candidatus Saccharibacteria bacterium | reverse complement strand
TATACTATCGCCGACGCCATATGGCCCTCACCCTCCGCACGCGTTTGGATACCATTCACGGCATCGGGCCGCGGTTCCTCGCGCGTCTTACCGCGCTCCATATCGAGACCGTCCAGGACCTTCTCTGGCACTTTCCGTTCCGCTATGAGGACTTTTCCCAACTCTATCGCATCTCAGACCTTGAACCCGGCCAGCAGGCGACCATCAGAGGCACCGTGCAGGAAATAGATGTTCGGCGCACGTGGCAGAAGCGCATCATCATCATCGAGGCGACCATTGCGGACGAAACCGGCACGATCCGCGCCGTGTGGTTCAACCAGCCGTACATCAAGAACGTCCTGCGGCCCGGCAAACTCGCGAACTTTTCCGGCAAAGTATCCGTGTCGGATTCCGAGCATGACCTCTACTTGTCGCACCCGACTTACGAGCTCGTCGGCGCACACGATACGCGACACACCGGACGGCTCGTTCCCATCTATCCCGAAACGCGGGGGCTCACGTCCAAAGGTATCCGCTTCCTTACGCAGCCCATCCTAGAACATTTGCCGGAAATCCCCGACTGGCTTCCGGATGACGTGCTCGCCGGAGAACACCTGCCGGACATCACGACCGCGCTGCGGAACATCCACTTCCCTACTGCGATAGACGACGCAGCCATTGCGAAGAAACGATTCGCATTTGAAGACCTTTTCCTCCTTCAGCTCGTGAATTTCGAGCAGAAGGCGCGCCTTGCGGCGGAACGCGCGCCGGAAATACCGACCGATATCGCGCTCGTGAAAAAAATGCTCGCCGAACTTCCCTTCACGCTCACCCATTCGCAAAAACAGGCGCTCTGGGAAGTGATGCAGGGCATCGCGAAACCGCGGCCGATGAACCGCTTGCTCCAAGGCGACGTGGGTTCCGGCAAGACCGTTGTCGCGGCGCTCGCGGCCATCCTTGCCGCTCGCGCCGGACTGCAGACGACCATCATGGCGCCGACCGAGGTCCTTGCGCACCAGCATTTCGCCACATTCCAAAAACTTCTCGCGAAAGTCACCGCGGGCGGCACACCGACCGTCGCGCTCATTGCCGCCGGAGATGTGCGGCTCGTTGCCGGAGGCGCAGAACAACGCGCGACGCGCGCTGCGCTCCTTAGGGCCGTGAAGAGCGGCGCGGTGGATATCATCATCGGCACACATGCGCTCATCCAAAAGTCCGTCGCGTTCAAGGATCTCGGCCTCGTCGTTATCGATGAACAGCATCGCTTCGGCGTCGACCAGCGAGCCGCACTGCTCAAAAAGAACGGCGGACGACTCATTCCGCACTTTCTCTCTATGTCTGCGACGCCCATCCCCCGCACGCTGATGCTCACGGTCTTCGGCGATCTGGACCTCTCGACCATCACCGAACTCCCCGCCGGGCGGAAAGCCATCACCACAAAACTCGTGCCGCCCGAGGACCGCGCGAAGATCTATGCGTTCATTCGCGAGGAGATACGGAAAGGACGGCAGGCGTTCGTCATCTGTCCGCGGATAGACAAGGCAACGGACGACGGCACGAAACCGCGTCAGCTGGATTTCTTGAAGCTGGACATGAAGTCTGTGAAAGAAGAATACGAGAAACTCGCGAAGACCGTATTTCCCGACCTCCGCGTCGCGATGCTCCATGGCCAACTCAAGGCGAAAGAGAAGGAAAAGATCATGAAGGATTTTCGAGAAGGCCGGTCGGATATTCTCGTAAGCACTTCTGTCATCGAAGTCGGCGTTGATGTGCCAAACGCGACCATTATGATGATCGAGGGTTCCGAGCGGTTCGGACTTGCGCAGCTTTACCAGTTCCGCGGGCGCGTCGGCCGCGGCGAGCACCAGTCGTACTGCATGCTCTTTACCGATAGCGTGACCGCCGCTTCACGCGACCGCCTGAAGGCGATCATTGAGGCAAAAAGCGGCTTTGAACTTGCCGAACACGACCTGAAGCTCCGCGGCCCCGGAGAATTTTTGGGCGAAAAACAGACGGGGCTTCCGGATGTCGCGATGGCTGGCCTCCAAAACCCGGAGCTCATCCGCGCAAGCCGTGCCGCGGCGGAACGATTATTGACCAAAGACCCGACGCTTGCGCACGCGACGCTTCTGCGCGCCCGGCTTGCGGAGTTCAAGAAGAGGTTACACGTGGAATAGCGCTTACGGGCACGAGACGGACGATGTGGCGAACTGGCCAACGTTCGTGATGCTCAAGAGATAGCACGAGGTGCCGTTCGGCGCTTTGAAAATAATGCCGCTCTGCGCGTCGCTCGGATAGATATGCCCGCCAGAGACCTGCAACTTCACGCCGGAGCTCGCGGGCGTGACGTTCACGCCGACATTCGATGACCCGCCGAAAAAGATGGTGTTGTTGATGGACTGCCACTCCTGCGCGGCAGTTCCTATCTTGTATGTGTTCGTTGAGGACGCGCGTATGTCGGAATCGAACGTCGCCGCAGACACCCGCGCGACCGCCGTGTCCAGCATATGCACGAAGCTCTGCTGAATATTGGATGTATTAAATGAGACGGTGAAGTTCACCGCGACGGAATCCTTGCCGCGATTATTCACGCGCTTCACGAACGTGAGGTCGGTGACCCGCACGAGGTCGGACGTCAATGCCTGCGGCGTGCCGCCGTCGGTCTGCTTCAGATACGCCGTAGTCCCGCTCACATACACATACGTCGGGTCTACGCTTCCTTGCATGCGGAGCTTCAGCGTTGAAGTGGATATATCTGTCGGCAGTTCAATACCCGACGATTGCTCGATGTTCTGCTGGATGAGCTGCAGCAGCCGCTGGCTTTGTCCCGCGACCTCCACCGATGCGCTCTGGCGGACCTGTACACGCGTGATGGCGATGAGGATGAGTGTCATGCCAATCGTAGACGCCGCAAAGAGCGCGGCAAAGAGCATGATCTCAATAAGTGTGAACCCTGAACGGCGGTGGAGCATGTTCCTATTATATCATCGCCGATGTTCGCCGGCCCATGTCCCCGTCTTTGGATGACTCCTATGTTTTGGAGTCACCCAGAATCCCAGCCGCCATTTGCCGCCGAGCATGAGGCGCGTCTGCGCCTCTAACCCCGGGAAGCAGCCAAAGACAATGAGCGTCACGGGCATCAAGAGCCACTGGATGAAGTAGAGCAGGTAGTGCTGAGGGCGAAACCATTTCGGCTTCGGCGGCAAGAGGAGAAGCGACACGATGGCTGAGGTCGCAATGCCTATCATGGAAAGATTGATGATGAAGCGCGTGATGGCCGGCAGATTGTAGGAGAGTAGCGTCTCATTGAATGCCGTGCCGCCCAAAGCGACCGGCAACCAACCGAGTGCGAATATCATGAGCGCGTTCGTCGCCCACGAGTGATATCCTTCTATCGTATTGAATCCCCAGTACCACTTTTTCCCGAACGGTATCTTCGGGTCACGAATGAGGCCGGTCATAAGATACGCAACATTTTCCGCGCCCCAGCCCCAGCGCCGCTGTTGTCGGTACAAATTCTTCATTGTCCCCCAGAAGGTCGGCGCCGTGTTCGCGTCCATGGAGACCGGGAAGTAGAGCGGCTCACAACGAAACTCGCCGTGGTAGCGCAGGTAGGCCTGCCAGAAGATGCGCGAGTCCTCCGAAACGATGTCTTTTTGCCACCAACCGACATCTACGAGCACCGTGAGCGGGATGGATTGGGATGAGAACGAGGTAAGCCGCTCGGGGCGCGCTTGTTGCATCATCTGCCAAAAGGTCGCGGAGAACGATACGACGCGGGCGAGCGCCGGGCTTTCGTAGATATTGTTCGTAAAGAGCGCGATGGGCTGGTAGATAGCGCGCAAACGGTCGGGCGTTCGCAGGAACACATAGGTCAGCCGGCCGAAATATTCGGCATGCACCTGGGTATCCACATCAAATGACGAAACGAGCACGTCCTCCGGCGAGATGCCTGCCGGATCGATGACAAGCTCTTTCGCGCGCGCAGCTGCCCATGTCTCATTCGAGCCCTTGCCGGGCAGTTCGCCGGGAATGTCCGCCGGATGGACCGTGACGAGGAACTTGCCGAACGTGTTTCCGAACTCGCCCTGGATGCGTGTTGCCGTTTCCGACGCGACATCGCCCGCGCGCGCTTCCGTTGCGAGCACGACGATGAGCTTGTCCTTCGGGTAGTTCACCTTCGCGAGCGCCGCGAAACTTTCCCGCACGATCTCGTACGGCTCCTTGACCATCGGTAAGATAACGAGATGACGCACTCGCCGCCATGATGCGGACGATGCGATGTCCGCTCCAAAGTGCACATCCCGCACCCCCCTGTCCGCTTCCGGGCGCAGCAGCGCCTCGCCCTCCAGCTTGGCGAGCCAGTTCGTCCTCAAATTCTCGCGCATGAGACCGAACGTTGAGCGAAGATGGAGCGAGAGGTAGACGGTTTTGAGGAGCCAGTAGATATCGAATAGGATGATGAATATCGCAACGGCTGGCGGAGCGTATCGCGAGAGCACCAGCATCAGCACGAACGTTCCCCATGCAAGCGCGCCGGGTAATATCTCGAAAAAACGGTACATAAATGCGAGGGGCTAGGAGTTAGGAGTTAGTTGAGCTGGCCATATTCCTGCGTCCTGACTCCTAGCTGCTTGATACTGATTCCTACAATACAGACCACGCTCCTCCGCCAAGCGTGACGAGCGCGAGCGACGCGGCAAAAAGCATGAGCTCCAGCTCTGCCGCGCTCCAGGGATCGCGACGGCGCAAGCGCCACAACAGGATGACCGCGAACTCACCGGCGATGAAAAGCGCCGCGGCCTGCACAAAGACACCCAAAAGTAAGAGGAGGCCACCAACATTCTCCACGGCTGCTGCAACTCCAGCCCACATGCGCCCGGGACGGAACCCGACGGACGCCATCCATTCGCCCGTGTTGCGCAAGTCCCTTAGTTTCGGCATGCCATGTGCGACCAGCACGAGCCCTAATGCGACGCGGAGCGCCAGAATGCCGTAATCGCCGTACATCGCAAGGATAATGGGGAAATTCTCGAGCATTTGAACGAAGTGCACCATTAGTATAATGTAAGGGACAGAAATTGGTAGAGACGCTCCTATCGTCTAGTCTGGTCCAGGACGCGGCCCTTTCACGGCTGAAACTCGGGTTCAAATCCCGATGGGAGCACGAACGACGTGCCCGACAAGTACCATCCTACTTCTCGAACGAGAAGGATGCTTTGACGCGCGCAAAGTCCTTGATGATATCGTCTTGCGGCGTAAGCCACGTAACGGAAAGCATGTAGATAGCGTCACCATCCGCAAAGACGTAATTCATCGCTTCGTAGAGGCCTGTTGTGCGGTATTCGACTGCTTCGCGTCCCGCGACAGCCGTCATAATGTATGCATCATCGCTCAATTTCCAGTTGGAAAAACTAGAACCTTGAACCCATGTGAGCGGTTTTTGGCCTTCAAGGTTCTGGAATACATCCAATGTGATAGCGGTCGGGCCTTCGCCGTTCTGTGGAACAGCGACGTCTTTTCTCGTCAGCACGAACGCGTATCGCGCACGGTGCCCATCACCGATGTTCCCCTTTTCTTCTAACGCATAGCGGTCGGGATAACCGAACGAAAAACCGAATTGTTCATTCGTATAGTGCACAAGTCGTTCCGCTTCGCCTTCCGGCCGAGATATCCCATTATCGTTCTCGCGGTATATGCCCGGATCTCCCCACAGGATGAATGCCGACATCGCAAGCAACGCCGCTGCCGCGAGAACGCCCAAAGGTTTTTGCATGTGTTCATAGTACTAGAAAATAACGATCGGCTCAATCACTACTCCCTCCAGCGCTCAAAACATTGACCCATGATAAATTCGTGATACAATGGTGCCGGCTTTGGGAGCATCATCCTGTCGCAGACATGCCACAGGAGAGTGCTCTCTTTTTGAGAGAGAGTGAGGTGGTGAATGAAGTTTTGGATAAACGTCATTGGCATCGCTCTGTTCGCCGCATGGCTCTACTTCTACCTGCGCTACCCCCCACGCTGGCTCGCGCGCTGGTATGACGTGATACGCATCGAGCTGCCGGCTGCGTGTCGGCGATTCGCTTCGGCAGCCTGTAGCATCTCCTCGACCATCGCGCGCACACAAAGTTCCGTCCGCGGGACGGTGCGCATGTATCATGCATTCGTCACAGATGACAACGACCCGCTGTGCCTCATGCCAAGTCATCATGAGATCATGCCGGTCTACTTCTACCGGCTACCTACGCTTGCCGCTCGGAATCGACACGCGACCGTGCTCTACTGGAATATCGTCTACGATGAGCGGCGCGAGGAAGAGGTACTTTGGGTCGGCGGCCCGACCGCCGTCCACGCCGGCGAGTGGCCCGTGAGGATCATCTGGCGGCGAGACCCTATACGCCAAGACTGGCTTGTGGCGGAATGGCGCGTGAACGGAAAGGTGCAGTTCACTCCCATCCCCGACAACCTGTTCGCCGAGAAGTGCGCATTGAGCAATATGCTCTGCGCGGTGAAGACCGCAAAGCCGGTGCCGCTCCTCGCCGAACGTTCCATGACACGAACGAAGGAGGATGAATGACCCAGCTCATGCCGAGAAGCAGCGAGAATGTCGGACGGCTCTTCCGCCACCACCACCGCGGCATCTTCCGCGAGTGGGCGGTGCAGTGCCTGCTCCGCGGCAAAACCGCGAACGAAGTCGCGAGGCGGAACAACGCGATGCGGCACGCATCTCACCGCGTCACGCCCCGCTACGTCGCGCAGAAGGCGGAGTGCGTGGCGCAGGTCATCCGCGAGGTAGACCCTGACGATCTGGGCTTGCGGCTCCTGCTCACGAGGCCCTACCACTTCTGGTCAGTGCTGAAGCTTTGGCGCGCAGGATTCACGATGCAAGACATCCTCGTTCAGCCCCGCCTCATCGTGAGTAATCGCGTCCGCGGCGTGAGCTGGCGGACCATCACCACCATCAGACGTCTCGCTGCGCAGAAGCGCGCCGCCTGACGCACCCGGCCCCTGCCGCCGTCCCTTTGGGACGCGGCAGGGGCTTCGCATTTCTCCAGGAAACTTTTTTCCAAAAATCGCGTTATCTCCGTATGGAGCCCTTTCGGGGGCGCCTTTTCGCGTTCCATGACGAATACACGTAGCACAACCTTGCGGATACTTTCGCTTTTGAGCGACCAGAAGAAGATGGTTGCGTTCTTACTGTTCCTCATCCTCGCCGCGGCGGGGCTTGATATCGTCGTCCCCTTCTTCTCTCAGCGCCTCATCGATACCCTCGTCAATTTCTTGCAGACCGGAGGAGAGGCGCCGTACCAGGCGCTTTTTCTTATCGCGGGTGGCATTCTCGTCGCGACGGTTCTGAACCGCGTTGTTTCCTCTATCTACAACGTGAAGGTCTTCGAAACCGTCACACGCGCCGAAGATAAAGCACGACATAAAGCGTTCGAGAAATATCTCTATCTCCACGCGCTCTTCCACCACGGCTCTTCAAGCGGCCAACTCATCGGCCGCATGGACCGCGGCGCCGTAGCCATCTACGTTATCTTGTACGAGATCATCGGCCACAGCCTGATCTCACCACTCATCACGCTCATCGGCGTGCTGGTCGTCCTCGCCGTCAAAAGCCCGTGGATGGCGCTCGCCGTGTTCCTCCCACTTCCCATCTATACGCTCGTCGTCCGCCGGCTCACCTGGCGCATCTATGAGATAGAACAGCGCGTGAGCGACGAATACGAAACAGTGTCCAAAGAAGCATACGATGTCGCCGGGAACGTCCTCACGGTAAAAAAATTCTCGCAAGAGGACGCGGAAACGGCGAACCATGTGCGGCTCTTGAAGCAGATGCGCACGACGCAGTACGCGGCCGAGCGCCTCTGGGGCATTATGGAAACGACGCAGACGGTCATCGCGACCGTCGGGCGCATTAGCGTCATCCTCCTCGGCGGATATTTCGTTCTCATCGGAAAAAGCACCATCGGTGAGTTCGTGCTCTTCATCACGCTCCAGAACATGGCATACAGCCCGCTCGCTCAGCTTTCGAATGTCTTCCCGCGCCTGCGGCGCAATCTCTCGCGCGCAGAACGCATCTTCGGCGTCTTAGACGAACCTCTGCACGTCACGGACAAATCGGACGCGAAGGAACTTCCGTCGCTCGCTCAGAACGTTGTGTTCAATAACGTCTCGTTCCGCTACGGCCCCGAGCGACAGTGGGCGCTCAAAAATATCTCGCTCACCATCCCCGCGGGCAAGACCGTCGCGCTCGTCGGCCGGTCTGGCAGCGGCAAGACGACTTTCATTAATCTTCTCCTTCGTTCGTTCGACCCGACCGAGGGAAACATTGTGATAGACGGGCATGACCTGCGCGAGGTAACGCAGGAAAGCTTGCACCGGCAAATCGCCGTCGTTCCGCAGGAAGTTGACCTCTTCTCGCGTACCATCGCCGAGAACATCGCGTACGGCGCCTCGGAACCATCGCGCGAAGCCATCGTTTCCGCGGCAAAGACCGCGCTTGCGCACGACTTCATCCTCAAAACAGAGAAGGGATACGATACCTTGGTCGGCGAGCGCGGCATCAAACTTTCGGGCGGCGAACGCCAGCGCGTCGGCATTGCGCGCGCCGTCTTCCGCGACCCGCGCATCCTTATCTTAGACGAAGCGACAAGCCATCTCGACACAGAAAGCGAACGGCTTATCCGCGAAGCGACGGATACGCTCGTCAAAGGACGCACGTCCTTCATCATCGCGCACCGATTGAGCACTGTGCTCCATGCCGACATCATCCTCGTCTTTGCGCACGGCGCGCTCGAGGCGATGGGAACGCACGAGGAGCTTCTTGCGAAAAGCCCGACCTACAAGCGGCTCTACGACCTGCAATTCTCGGCGTAACGCACACGGAAAAGAAAACGGGCTCGTTCGGCATGCCGAACGAGCCCGTTCGCGTTGGGTACAGAGAACGGCTTAGGTGAGGAACGACGCGTGGATGCGCACGGGGTCTTGCGACCTGTCGGCCTTCTTCGCCTGCAGGAGAAAATCGCGGAAGGTGGATGTCTTCAGGTCATGGCGCACGTTCGCAAGCGTGTGGAAGAAATCGTTTTGCGCCACGTTCCCATTACCGCTCATCGGCTGCGTCCATGCCTCTTCGCATACGCCGAAGAGCTCGCCGACGACACGATCCACATCCCTCTGCGCGATCTGCATGGCGCGTACGAACCGCGCGATGCTCAAGTTGACCCGCACGCCGCGGAGACCGGGCTCAAAGAGCGTCCGGAACGCCTTTCCGAGAGCGTGGTAGTCACGCTTCACGGGCGGCGGCACGGGGAACGGATGTGCTGGTCGGGGCGGTGGTGCCGGCGACGCTTTGATGAGCGTGATGTCGCCGCCAAGACGGCTCGCGTTGACCGTACGCGAATGGTGGAGCGGGGGCGCCTGCTGCGGCTTCTTCTCTGGCGCGGGTATTACCACGGACTTTGGTGCGACCAGCGCTTTTGGTGGTTCAGCCGGTTGAACCTGTGGCTTCGGTGATATGGCTTCGTACGCCCTCACGCGCGCCACCATCTTTTGCATCGCCACGATAAGCAACTCAAAGTTGGTCGCCAAGTTGTTCAGCGCCGTTGCGGAAAGCTTGCCGAGTAGTTCGTCCTGTTCGGCATCCGACAGTGCGAAGAACTGCTCCATCGCAGGCCGGAGCGACTTCTCACGCCAGCCGATCTCCATGATCCTCCGCAGAAGCGCGCTTCCCTTGCGCGGAACCTTCCCCTGGCGCACCTTCTCGGCATGTTCTGTCGTCTGGAGCTTCAACGACTCCAGCGCGAAGTCGGTCCCGTGGACGAGATCCCATGCAAGCCGTATCTGGTCGCCGCGCGGCCCCTTGTACTGGGCAAGTTGAAGCGCGGACGCCTGCGGTAGTTTTCCGTTCGCCACAAGCTCCTGCACCTCGGGGTCAAGCTGGAGTAGGTTCAGGCGATTCCTGATGGTCTGGGTGGAAAGCCCCGTCTTCCGATGTACCTCATTCCACGTACGGCCGCGACGCAACATCTTTTGAATAGCCATGGCTTGCTCGATGAGATTCAAGTTGATGCGGTTTTCGTTTTCCACGACTTGCGCGTCAAAGACCTCGTCCTCACCAAGGCCGTGCCGAATGAGACACTCCTCGCTTTCCCATCCAAGGCGCTGTAGCGCGCGGAACCGGCGCTCGCCGGTCACCACCATGAATCGGCCATCTTGTGTCGGATGCGGCCGGAGCGTGATGGGTTGTTGCGGCCCGTCTTCCGCGAGCGACTTCGCCAAGTTCTCGATGCCTTCATCGTCAAACGTCTTCCGCGGCTGGTCCGGGTCCGGGTCCACGAGCGCGAGGCGCACGCGGCGGAGTTCCATCCGTACGTCCGGATTCTTCGGCATACGCCCCTCCCTTTCGTTCGCGCACCTGGCCGGGCGCGAAGTTTTTCCTTACTTTGTACCGTTCTGCGTCAAGTATCTGACGGCAGATGGTACGCCGAACGCCCCGCGCGCGCAAGAGGACTTAGTGCACCGTATCGCCCGGCGATTGCTCCATCGTTTGACGTATCTTTTCTTCGCGCTCCGGATTGTATTTTTTGAGCTGCTCCTCGGTCACCTCCATTTTCCCGCTGCCTTCTCCCAAAAACTCCACGGTATATATTCCGCTTGCATCATCGTAATCCGCGACACGCCATCGGTTGCCCTCGGCAACGCTCGCGACATCCATCCGCACGTCCTCGCGGCCGCCGCCGCGCCCGCGCCACAATCGTACGACCTCGCCGACCGGAAAGAATGGCAATTTCTCACGATGCTCGCGCTCCGCCTCTTCAAGATCAACGGGTTCCCGAATTTCGGGAAATTCCTGGTGGGTCGCCATGTCTTGCCCGTATTGTAGTCCCCTTTTCTGGAAATTGAAACGCCCGC
>CAZMPQ010000028.1:0-10931 GCA_964568535.1 uncultured Candidatus Saccharibacteria bacterium | reverse complement strand
ATTTGGACCACAAAGCTGCCGAGGGGTGTCTTGAGTGTACCAAATCGAAGCCCTTTTGCTCTCATGCCGCATCCGGGTGTAGGATATCGCGTATGAACACCCGAACCATGGCGGCGGGGGCAGCTGCGGTGGCGATCGTCGCCGCGGTCATCTTCTCGCTGCAGAATTTCGATGCGGAAAAGGTTGCGTGCGAAGACATCGCCGGCGCGCGAGCAGAGCTCCAGGCGCTCTACGATTCCGGAGTACAAGCGAGCGTTGCGGTGTATGCGGGCGAAAAGGCGGCTATCGATGAACGCTTGAGCCAGTGCTTGAGCGCAAAACCCATTGACCCGTGCGCGGAGGCGCAAGCGGCGCGCGATGCGGCAGTTGAGGGTTGGAACAGCATCCCGTCGCCTCCCGACAACGCCCCGTACGCGGAGTTCAAGACCTATTTCGCGAAGCGCGATGACGCATATGCGAAATACAAACAGGCGAAGGACGCGCTTGACGCGTGCCGGGCGGCAAATCCGCCGAAAGACCCCGTTCCGTACGAGCAATCGGATACGAAGGCATGTTTTGACGCCTATGACGCCGCGGTCAATGCGGCGCGCGATAAGTTCGGTACCGATACCCAAGCGATGCGCGCGGCGCTCAAGACTGCTCTTGCCGCGTTGGATGCTCGGGAGAAAGCGTGCAATCCCCCGACAGGCCGAGAGAAGTTCACTGAACCTCCGCGCACGGGCGGCGGAACGGGAACCGACGGCCCAACCGAAGCGCTCATGAGTTGCAGGCCCATAAACCCCGACCTTGATACCGAGCTCTTCACGCTACGCCAGCGAGCCGCGGCCATCCCCGGCGAACTCCAGGCGGTCCAGGCGAGCATTGATAACATCAAGAAACGCATGAGTCCGCTCCAGGTCGCCCTAAGTGAAGTTGATACGTACATCCCGCCGGAAGCCACGAAGACACAGTTTGAAGGAGCATTGAATGCGCTCCGCGCCGAACGCAAAGTGGCGCTTGAATCGGCGCTCAACTTCTACAAAGATATGCTCGCACGCCGAGAAGCGGAAAAAGCCGCGCTTGAGCAGGAGTTGCGCGACGTGCAGGCGAAGATCCAGGCGCGCCTCGCAGAGATCCAACGTGAGAACGAAGCCCGGCAACGGAACTTCCCCACCGCGCTCCATCTCGCGAAGCCCGATAAGTGCGCCTACTACCACTGCCACGGCATGCTCTGCGGCCGGCCCGACCCCGCCCCGCAGGAGTGTGGACAAGGCTCAACGACGCAGGACGACACGGAGTGCAAGAAGTTCTTTGATTCGTACCTCAACGCAGCCGGAGTGAACTAGACGTGAGCGCTGCGCGCTGACGAATGCTCCAAAACAACAAAGCCCCTTGAGGGGCTTTGTTGTTTTTTTAAGTGCTGCCCGACAGGGATCGTCGCTATTTCTTTACTAGCGCCAATTTCTTCTCTCGGCGCCAACCCTTAATTTCGGCTTCGCGTCGTCTCGCTTCTCGCAGAGTGGAGAATTCTTCCTGATAGATAAGCTTCACCGGTCGGCGAATTTTGGTATAGTGCGCGCCCCATTTTGAGTCGTTGTGCTGGGCGATACGCCGCTCCAAGTTGTTGGTGCAACCGACATACAAAGAATCATCGGCGCACTTTAGGATGTAGACATAAAACATGGCTTCACTTCGTCGCAAGCTCCTCAGTGCCTTCTTCTTTCTTATTCTTAGCGGGTCGCAGACCCTGTTGAGCACGAAGTGCGAAGAAGGGCTGCCCGACAGGGATTCGAACCCCAATTTTTTGGTTCAGAGCCAAACGTCCTACCATTAGACGATCGGGCAAATGCAGGGTCATTGTGCCGAAATTTAGATGAATTGACAAGCAACGACATGCCCGTATACTCCCCCACAGAACCGGTGGCGGCAGGAATGCCACACGGAAGATCATCTGATACGGAGGACAGGAATGGAAACGAACGATGCGTTCGCGGATGTGGAGCGCCTGAAACCGAACGGCGACGTATCGCACGAGGACGTTGGGCGAGTGAACGACCTGATCGGTAAGTTCAACAAGACGGCAAAAGCATTGACCCCGAAGATCTTCGTTCGTCTTGCGGCCCAGAACGACCTCTTCGTTGCCCGAGGCGCGTCGGGTACGCCGCAATACGGACGCATTCTGGGCGTCACGCTTCTCGCCCGCATCCCCACGCTCGCACACGGCAAAGCCGGCCAGGCAAGTGAGGTCATCGTCGATAACGCGCTCGGTCCGGATGCGGCGGATGAGGTCCGTAAAAAGCTGATCCAGGTCGTCGTACAACACGCTCGAGTGCGCAGCTTCGAGATGCTCTACTTCCCGCACGCATCGCCCGAAGACCGAAGCGCGTTCAGAGAGCTTTTCACGATGACGCGGCTCTACGAGAGCCCCACGTGGTGCGTAAACCTGAACAACGCACCGTAACCGAACGCCGGAGGTTCCCCGCGGGGAACCTCCGGCGTTGTCACATCTCTATTATCAGCCCTACGTCCAGAACGTCAGCACGCACGCCATCGCAAGAAGCGAGACAAGCTGATTCCCAGCATTCAAAACTACCAGCTTGAACGGCCGCCCTTCCCACAGCCACGCGCCCGCCGTGTTCGTGAGGAAGTACCCGAGCCATATCCAGAACGCAAGCTGGAATGCGAAGACCTCGCGGCTTACCGTTCCGCCGAAGAAATCACCCCACACGAACGCATCATGCGCGAGCACGAACGCCATGATGAGCGACGTCACAAACCCGCCCGCGATGGCCTGTCCGGCCGTAAGCGGCATTTTTCTCATGTCGTCCAAGTTGAACCCCATGAGGTGCCGCCACTGCTTGCCGAAGACCGGGCCGTACCACAGCATACCGACGACCATATTCGCCACGGCCGCAAGAACAACGGCAGTGTAATTGATAGGTATCTCCATACTAGGAAGAAATGACTACCGCGACCTTTTTCCTACAACGATGCGCAGCCAAGCGCCGCAAGGCACTGTGCGCGTGACTCCTCGTCAGGAGCCTGCGCGCACATCGCACACTGCGCTGCTCCCGGACTCCCGGCCGGAACCGTTCCCCCGCTCGGGTCAACCGTCCCCGGCTTCCCGTCCAGACTCGGCATCCCGCCCGGCGGCAGAAGCGCGCCAAGGTCGGAGAACGTGACGCCCGCGGGCAACGCGAACATGCTCTGATCAACCGCCCAATTGCTGCAGTCGTAGTCCAGCTTCTGGTTCACATCCACGGATTGGTTCTTGTTCTGGGACCCCGCCTGCGTTTCCATGCTGGCGAACGACAGCTTCATGCCCTGCGGCATCGCATCGGTCCACACATAGCTCGTCTCCCCGTCCACGATCATATGACTCTGCATGGTCTGCCCTGCCGCAACCGACGTGAAATCGCCCCGCATCTTTCCACCCGCGACATACACCACGCCCGAGGATTCTGAATTTTCCACCGAATGCGTGAATGTGCAACGCTGCGCACCGCCCGAGGCGAGCAGTTCTTTGAGGGACATCTGCGCGCCCGGAGTCGGCGTGTTCGCATCTCCGCCCGGCCCCATTGCCGGCTTGTTCATGATGAATATGCCCGCAAGAACGACCACGACGATGCCGATAACGGCGTAGAGTATGTTTTTATTCATGCGGTTTATCCTACCGGAAACCGCCCGAACGAACAATTGCGTTATCCACCTCAAAATTACGCTATACTAGTGCTATGCCCCACCGCATCATCGACCGGACCGCAGGGACCATCCGCATTGCCGTTGAGGCGAAAACGGCTGAGGAGCTTTTTGCGGAAGCCGTCCGTGCGCTCATGGACCTCATGCATCCCGAAGCGGACCCCGGCGTCGCCGTTGCGGAGCGGGAGCTTGTTGTCCATGCCCCCGACCGCACTTCGCTCATCGTAGATTTCCTGAAACAAATACTCACCGATTCCTACACGCGAAAAGAAGCGGTGCAAGACGTAACCGTCCGCCATCTGTCGGGCGATTGCATAGAATCGGACATCCGAACCGTCCCCGCCATCTCCTTCGGCGAAGAGCTCAAAGGCATCTCCTATCGCGAAGCGAACGTGCACGAACGCCCCGACGGCACATGGGAAACGACGCTCATCTTTGACGTCTAAGCCTGCGCACGCGCGAACATGTCGCGCGCGTATTGCGCCTCCGCGCCAAGCTCTTCTTCTATTTCCAAGAGCCGGTCGTACTTCGCCATCCGTTCGCCGCGCGAAAGCGACCCGCACTTGATCTCGCCCACGCCCGTCGCGACCGCAAGGTCCGCGATGGTCGCGTCGTCCGTCTCGCCCGAACGGTGCGAGATGACGCTTCGATAGCCGGACGATGCCGCAAGCCGGACGGTTTCCAGCGTCTCCGTAAGCGTCCCGATCTGGTTCACCTTCACTAAAATAGCGTTCGCCGCCTTACGTTCAATGCCCAGCTTGAGCCGCGCGGGATTTGTCGTAAAGAGGTCATCGCCCACAAGCTGCAACTTCCCGCCGAGCTCCGCAGTGAGCGCCGCCCATCCTTCCCAATCATCCTCCGCCAACCCGTCCTCAAGCGACACGAGCGGATAATCCCTCGCCCATCCGGCATACCGTGCGATGAGCTCACGTACGGAAAACGTCTTCCCCTCGCCCGTAAACGCATATGCCCCGTCGCGATAGAGCTCGCTCGCCGCAACATCTGCAGCAAGCGAAACGTCCTGGCCCGGCCGCAGACCCGCCTTCGTAATTGCCTGCATCAACATATCCAAGCCGGCTTCCGCAGACGCCACATGCGGTGCGAACCCGCCCTCGTCCCCCACTGTTGTCGCATGCCCTCCGGCTACGAGGAGGTCTTTCAGAGCGCGGAACATCTCCGAACCCCAGCGCAACGCTTCGCGGAAGGTCGGTGCGCCGTGCGGCACGAGCATCAGCTCCTGCACATCGAGCGCGCCCTTCGCGTGCACGCCGCCGTTCAACACGTTCATGAGCGGCACAGGCAGCCGCATGGGCAGGCCGGTCTGCGCAATGTCCGCAAGCGAGCGATAGAGCGAACGTTTCTCGGCAACCGCTACCGCATGCGCGAACGCGAGCGAGACGCCAAGCATGGCGTTCGCGCCGAGACGCGACTTATTCTCCGTGCCGTCCAACGCGCGCATCGCGCGGTCAAGCGCCTCCTGCGTCCATGCTTTCCCGGCAAGCAGGCCGCGCAACTCGCCGTTCACATTTTCTACGGCTTTGAGCACGCCTTTCCCGCCGTACCGCGCCGCGTCGCCGTCGCGCAACTCGTGCGCTTCATGTACGCCCGTGGATGCTCCGGACGGAACGGACGCGCGTCCGAGCGCGCCGCCGTCAAGTTCTACATCCGCCTCCACCGTCGGATTCCCGCGCGAATCCAATATCTCCCGCGCATGCACCTCGATTATTTTCTGCATCGCCCATATTCTATCACTTCTTCCTCATACCTGACACCTGACGCTTGACACTTGATACCTGACATCTGACACTTAATGTATGAACCTCCACCCTATCGCCGTCCACTTCCCCATCGCGCTCCTCACGCTCTACAGCGCCATGGAAGTTTTCCGCTACCGCCGCGTCATGGAGCAGTCGTGGTGGTTCCCGATGAAGGCGTTCCTCGTCATCCTCGGCACGCTCGCGGCGAACGGCGCGCTGCTTACCGGAGAAATGCTCGCGGAACAACTCGAAGCATCCGGGGCTCTGCCCTCCATCGTCGCAACGCACGAACAGTGGGCGAAAATGACGATCGGCATCTACTCCATCATCGCCGCTGCATATCTTATCGTCTGGATGGAACGCACGGGTGTCCTGAACCGCTTGTTCCCCGACCCCCTGAGCGGCTTCCGCGATCTCTTTGACCGGCGCCTTTTCCCCGCTGCGCGATATTTCGTGAAAAGCTATTTCTCCGTCATCTTCGCGCTCCTCGGCCTCGCCGCGCTCACGATAACGGGCGCATTGGGCGGCAGCATGGTCTACGGTCCGGATGTTGATCCGGTCGCGCGCATCGTCTACGACCTGCTGATCGGGCGCTAGCTTTTTTTATCCCGACTTCCTATACTCACATCCAGTGCAGCGCCATGTTTACGGCGCCCGAAGGGGGGTATATGTCCGGCAGTAAGTCGCTCCAAGGACTGGAGTCCTACAGCAAGCCGCGGGAGGGCTCCGGGTTCGGCGCGCGGGGATGGTCCGTCATCATCCTCATCGCCCTCATCGTCGCGGGCATCGTGGTGTACGAGGTGTGGGGCGGCCCCACGGCTCCCACGCCCATTCCGGCAAGCTCGCCCGCGAGCCGATGACGAGGCCATTCGGCCAAGAAGACCAGAGAGGGGTCGCTCAGTGAGCGGCCCCTCAAATGCATTTCAGGAAGTGAGGAGATCTACTTCACCGTGAGCGTCCCCTGGGATTGGTAGGTATAGAGGTCGGTGATGTAGAAATACGTTCCCGGCGGAAGCGCGGCTGTATCAAGGCTGGTCACGCCGCCATTCGCCGCAACTTGCATCGGCGGAAGGTTCTCGCCTTGAATGCGCTGTATCTTCGTTTCATTATTCACGAACACGATCTTCGTTCCACGCGCCACCGTAAGCGCCGTCGGCGAGAGCTTCGTACCGCGCATGCGCACAAGCTGGGATACTGTTTCCGCAGAACCCTGCGGAACGATGCGGAACGGCAAGCTTTTCACCTCGCCCTTCCCGACCAATAGCAGCCGGAGCGAATACGTTCCTGGTACGAGGTTCTTTCGCGAACCGCCAACCCGGTCCACGGCGACGTCGCGTGTGTCCCACTGCACGGATGTCTGTTCCGGGCCGGTCGTCGGCACGATCCACCCGACCGACTTGCCCGTCGCTTCATCAACTAACGTAAGTTCGCCTGCCACATCCCCTTCGCGATTCCACGCGATAAGATGCTGAGTGTTCAGAGCCCACACATCGGTCGCTGTCGGAAGCGCGAACGAGATGCCGACCGCAGCCGTTGTCGGGCTCGGCGCGGGAGACGGCCTGCCCGCCTGCGGTGCCGAAGGCGAGGGCGCCGGCGATGGCCCCGGAGTGCCCGACGGCGAAGGCGAGGGCGCCGCCGGCCCCTCTGGCGCAGCGACCGGGCTCCGGTCCATCGCGAGCCAAATGCCGACCGCAAGAACGACCGCAAGCGCAACAAAACCGACAAGTTTTGAATTGATGGTCATTTGAAAAGCCTACCGCGTCTTGGGAATCGCTTCAAATCCCCGCGTACATTGACAAACCTACCCATTTCACGTAGATTGACCCGACAGGGAAGTCACGCTTACTACTGATATATCATACGATGCGAACACGCCCATCGGTCGGTTTTCCGTTGCTCTTCAGCGTCCTTGCTGTGGCATCGTTCGCGACGGCGCATGCCGCTCCGCCGACGGACTTTCAGACAACGCAGATCATCGGCTCGGGCCTCACCGGTCCGACCGGTTTTGAGTTCGCTCCGGACGGACGCATCTTTATTCTTGAACGCACCGGCGCGGTGAAGATATATAAGAATGGCCAACTGCTCGTCACACCGTTCGCCACGCTTCCCTCAGTAGATACCGGTGACCGCGGACTCATCGGCATTGCGTTCGATCCGAACTTCACCACGAATCACTATGCGTATTTCTACTACACCGGCCTCGACCTCCTGAACCATCTGGTACGCTTTGACGCATCGGGTGACGTCGCATCGGGCGCACCGGTGGAGATATTCCGCACCACTACACAATCCAACCTCCTCCATGTCGGCGGCACCATCCGTTTCGGCGCAGATGGAAAGCTCTATCTTTCGGTCGGCGACAACGGCGACTCCAGTAATTCGCAGAAGCTCGAGAACGCGCACGGCAAGATCCTTCGCATGAACAAAGAGGACGGCTCGGCGCCATCCGATAATCCGTTTTTCAATACGGGCGGCGCGGAAAAGCGCATTTGGGCATACGGCCTGCGGAACCCCTACCGTTTCCAGTTTGATAGCGCAACCGGACGTCTCTACGTCGGAGATGTTGGCAACGCAACGTGGGAAGAAGTGAATCTCGTGACGAAAGGAGCGAATTACGGCTGGCCCACGTGTGAAGGAACATGCGGAACCGCCGGGATGACGAACCCCATCTATGCATACAACCACAACGGCGGGAGCGCAGCTGTCGTCGGCGGTCCGGTCTATCACGGCACGATGTTCCCGACGGCATATGAGGGCAATCTCTTCATCGGCGACTACGCGATGGGATTCATCCGGCGACTCACGTTGAATGGAAGCGGCGGAATGACGAGCGTAGAGGACTTTGATGCGACCGTCGGGAGCGCCGTGGACCTCAAGGTCGCCCCTGATGGTTCGCTCTGGTACGTTACCTTCTATCCCGGACGCCTGTATCGCGTAAGCTACTCGCTCGCGAACGGCGTACCGACCGCGAGCGCGTCTTCCGACGTCACTAAAGGCCTTCCGCCACTTGTGGTGAACTTTTCAAGCGCAGGAAGCTCCGACCCCGAAGGAACTCCGCTCACCTACTCATGGGACTTCGGCGACGGCACGACAAGCACCGCGGCAAATCCTGCGAAAACGTATAACAACGAAGGAACGTACATCGTAGAACTGACCGTGAGCGACGGCGTGAACTCCGCTCAGGCAACGCCACTCGTCATCCAAGTCGGCACACCACCCACGGTCACGATCGGCGAGCCACAGGATGGAGCGACATACAAAGCCGGCGACACCATCGCCTGGAGCGGGTTTGCCACGGACGGCGCGGGGCAGGATCTTCCGCCGAGCGCATTCACGAGCGAAGTGGTATTCCATCACGATATACACACGCACCCGTTCTTGGGCCCTGTTCAGGTGCAAACCGGTTCATTCGTGATACCCACGACCGGCGAACCGTCCGCCAATACCTGGTACGAGATCAAAGTGACCGCCACCGACACGAATGGCCTTTCCACTTCAAAGTCCGTATTCATCTATCCGCAAAAAGTGAGCTTGACCTTCATGACCGCTCCAAGCGGGCTCGGCCTAACCCTCGACAGCATCCCCATCACGACACCGCAGACCATCCAGCATGTAGTGGGATATGAGCGGGTGATGTCTGCGCCGAACGGCCAGGCGCAAGGCGGGAAGATCTATAACTTCTCCTCATGGTCCGACGGCGGCTTGCAAACCCACACGATCGCGACGCCCGCCGTGAACACGACATATGTAGCGACCTTCACCGAAGCGCCAGCGTTCGCCGGAGAATATTTCGCGAACCAGACCCTGTCCGGCAGCCCCGCGCTCACCCGCGCGGACCAGACCGTGAACTTTGACTGGGGCGTCGGCTCGCCGGATCCGGTCATTCCTGTTGATCATTTTTCAGCGCGATGGACGAAAACGGAATCTTTTGCTGCCGGCACGTACGAGTTCACGGTTGCCGCCGATGACGGCGTACGGCTCTGGATCGACGACCAGCTGCTCATCAACAAGTGGATAGACCAACCGACAACGGAATATAAAGCGACCATATCGCTTGCCGCAGGCGAACACACCATCAAGATGGAGTACTACGAGAACGGCGGTGGCGCAGTTGCTGAGCTTTCGTGGATCTTGACCGGAGCGCCTCCACCGCCGGCACCGACAAGCACTTGGCTTGGCGAGTATTGGAATATCCCGGGAACAGGTGCTTCGCCCACATTTCCTTCCGGAGCTCCCGCACTCACACGCAATGATACTGCCGTGGACTTTGACTGGGGCGGTGGCTCGCCGGGCGCTGGCGTGAACGCAGACCACTTCGCTGCGCGGTGGACGAAGAATGCGTCATTTGACGCAGCAACCTACGAATTTACCGCAAGAGCCGACGACGGCGTCCGCGTGTATGTGGACGGTCAACTGGTGATCGATAAGTGGATAGACCAGGGACCGACGACGTATACCGCGACGAAAGCGATGACTACCGGCGAACACGCCATCAAAGTTGAGTACTACGAGAACGGCGGCGGTGCGGTTGCTGAACTTTCGTGGATCTTGACTGGAGCGCCGCCCCCGCCGCCTCCACCTCCTCCACCGCCACCGCCAACATCCACCTCTACAGGCACCGGTTTGACTGGGGAATATTTCAACAACATGAATTTCACCGCTCCTGCTCTGACGCGCGTGGACCCCGTTCTGAACTTCAATTGGGGGAGCGGTTCGCCAGACGCGACGATCGGCGCGGACACCTTCTCCGTCCGTTGGACGGGCCAGGTGCTGCCGCAGTTCTCCGAAACCTATACGTTCTATTCGGCGACGGACGATGGCGTGCGCCTCTGGGTGAATAACCAACTGCTGATCGATAAATGGGTGGACCAACCGACGACAGAATGGAGCGGAGCGATCCCGATGATCGGCGGCCAGCTTTACGACCTAAAAATGGAATACTACGAGAACGGCGGCGGCGCCACCGCGTTCCTCAGATGGGCAAGCCCTTCGCAGCCCAAACAAATCATCCCGCAGATACGGCTCTTCCCAACTACGGCGACAAGCACCCCGCCCCCTCCACCTCCTCCTCCCCCGCCTCCGCCACCGCCCCCACCGCCACCGCCGCCTCCGCCTCCGCCAGCACCAACAAGCACCTGGCTTGGCGAGTATTGGAATATTCCGGGAACGGGTACCTCACCAGCATTCCCGGCGGGAGCTCCTGCGTTGACCCGGGAGGATGCGACCATTGATTTTGACTGGGGAGGTGGCTCGCCCGGCTCCCCCATCGCGAACGATCACTTTGCCGCACGATGGACGAAAACCGCATCCTTTGAAGAAGCGACATATCAGTTCACTGCGCGCGCCGATGACGGCATCCGCGTATATGTGGACGATGCGCCAGTCATCGATCAGTGGATAGACCAAGGGGCCACGACCTATACCGCAACAAAAGCGATATCAGCCGGCATGCATACCGTACGAGTTGAATATTACGAGAATGGCGGCGGAGCAGTA
>CAZMPQ010000027.1:8000-11197 GCA_964568535.1 uncultured Candidatus Saccharibacteria bacterium | reverse complement strand
ACTGGGATGACGATAAGAGTAATGTTGCAGTCGCCCAAGCGCTAGGGATTCAGGCTTATTTCTATGATTCATTCGAGCGTTTTCGTGCGATTACAGAAGGCTTGCTAAAGTAATCTAGTTTCTTTATACTATCCCTCGTGTCCGCCTGCGCTAGGGCTACGGCGGGACAGGCCCATTGCGGGCATTTTTATCGCCTATGGAAGAACAACAGGCAACAGCACCGAAGATAGAAGACCTCTACCCAGACCCGGCGTTCAAAGAGATGGTGGATGCGGGGATGTTTTTCGGCCGCAAAAAGAGCCGGACGAACCCGCGGATGAAGCCGTATATCCTCACGAACCGGAACGGCATTGAGATCGTGAATCTCGGCAAGACCGTTGAGGTGTTGGAACGAGGAGCGGATTTCCTGCGCGACAAGATCGCGGAGAACGCACTCGTGCTTTTTGTGGCGACGCAGCCGCCCGCGCGCGGAGCCGTGGAGCTCGCGAAGGAGTTCGGCTGCCCCGTTGTTTCTTCACGATGGCTTGGCGGTATGCTCACGAACTTTCGCATCATCGGCAAGCGGATAGAATATTTCAAGAAATTGAAGTCCGAGTGGGGTACGTCTGTTTTTGACAAGTACACGAAGAAGGAACGGCTTATGATAGAAAAGGAGCTCGACCGGCTGACGAGGCTCTTAGCTGGCCTCGAAAACCTGACGGACCTGCCAAAGGCGATGGTGATCGTTGACCCGAATTTACACCTCACCGCAGTGCGCGAGGCGCGCATCCTGAATATCCCGATCGTCGCATTCGCGAACACCGACAGCGACCCGGCGCTTTTGGACTACCCGGTCGTGGGAAACAATAAAGCGAGCGTGTCCATCAACTGGTTCGTTGCAAAGCTGCGGACCGCGATGGAGGAGGGGAAGAAGCTTGGCGTGCAGAAAGCAGCAGAGGCGGAAGCGGCGCGCAAGGCACAGGAAGCAGCTGCGGCGGCGAAGTAACGTTTCGCGCGCAGGTGTGGTATAATCGGCACTTGGTCGGTCTCTACAAAAGAAAACGAACTATGGCTGACGCAACAGAGGTACAAAAACTTCGTGAAGCAACCGGCGCGGGCGTGATGGATTGCAAACGCGCGCTGCAGGATGCGGAGGGCAATTTTGAGAGCGCGAAGAAGCTCATTGAAGAGCGTGGGCTTGCAAAGGTGGAAAAGCGCGCGGACCGGGAGACCGGTGCGGGGCTCATTAAGGCATACGTGCACAACGAGCGCATCGGCGTGCTGCTTGATGTGCGCGCCGAGACGGATTTCGTGGTGCGCTCGGAGCCCTTCAAGGAGCTGGCGCAGGAACTTGTCATGCAAATAGCGGCAATGGATCCGCAGTCAGTGGACGAGCTTTTGGAGCAGCCCTATGTCCGCGACGAGTCGCGGAAAGTGAACGCGCTTGTGCAAAGCGTTATCGCGCGTGTTGGTGAGAACGTCCGCGTGAACCGGTTCGTTCGGTACGCGCTGTAAGCGCATATTCATGCTCCAACTTATCCTGACCGATATTCTGTTTATTGCCCTCGCGACGATGCTCTATATCGTCGTGCGGACCCTGCCGCGCATTGAAGAATCCGGTGATCCGGACCGGAAGGGCGTTTTTGAGCGTATGATAACGTCCGATATCCCGGGGCGGATAGACGAGACGCTTAACACGTTCATGGGCAAGATGTTCCGTCGGATGAAAGTGAACCTCATGCGCTTTGACAACTACTTGACGAAGAAGCTGAAGGCGATGAATATGGAGAACGGCAACGGGAACGGCAAGAACGGCGATCACAACGAATACATGAAGGAATTGACGGGCCCGCTGGAAAAAGAAGTGGAGAAGGTAGATAATTCTCCGAAGACGGCGAAAAAGTAATACGCGCGCAGGTGACGGAGTGGTCAATCGTACCACGCTGTAAACGTGGCGGCCTACGGCCTACGCAGGTTCGAATCCTGCCCTGCGCACACTTTAGAAAACCCTAGCTTGGGGTAAAATAACCTTATGGCTAAAAGAGGGAACGTCTTTGGTGCAGTGCATACATTGCCTGCGGACCTACGGAAAGCCGTTGCTTCCTCGCGTGCGGTCCAAGCCGCCTGGGAGGACATTACACCGCTCGCACGGAACGAGTGGATTTGCTGGGTGACGTCCGGCAAAAAAGCGGAGACGAGGAACATTCGTATCAAGAAGACGCTCTCAAAGCTCAAAAGCGGAATGCGCCGGCCATGCTGCTGGGCCGGATGTCCGCATCGGTGAAGCGCATTTGCCTCCGATGCACATCTGATATGATGTGTCCGTGAGATACGTCATAGGAATAGATGAGGTGGGTCGGGGGCCGCTTGCCGGACCGGTTGTTGTGTGCGCGGTGGCGGCAAAGGGCAAATGGCGGTTCGACCGTCCTGAGCGGCTCACCGTCGAAGGACAAATAGCAAATAGCAAATTGCCGAAGCTGCGGGACTCCAAGAAACTTTCCGAGAGGCAGCGGGAGGCGTGGTATGCGCATCTCACGAAGCATCGTCGTGTCCGCTACGCTATCGCGCGCGTGTATCCGCGGCAGATAGAAAAACGCAACGTCACGAAAGCCGCGAATGTAGCGGCTTTTCGTGCGTTCGCGCGGCTCGCCGAGAAGTATCAAGTGTCAGGTATCAAGTATCAAGTGTTTCTGGACGGCGGACTTTTTTTGAAAAACAAAGTTCATAGCAAAGCACTCGGCGCGCGGACGGTGGTGAGGGGCGACGAGAAGATACCGGCCGTCGCAATGGCATCCATCATCGCGAAGGTCCATCGTGACCGGCTGATGAAACGGCTTGCGAAGCGCTATCCCGGATATGGTTTTGAGGTCCATAAGGGCTATGGCACCCGGGCGCATCTTGCCGCCATCCGTCGCATGGGGCCGAGCCCGGCGCACCGGAAGACGTTTCTTGCTTGATTTTGTCGGTGTTTATCTGTATTCTAGGTCGTGTCATTATCGGCCACCCCGCCGATGGCGGGGCCTAAGATCTTGTACGATTCGTAGATTCATCAAAAAAATCTAAGATGGGAGGCGTACCAACAAAACATCATTCGCACGGTAAGACCGGCAGGCGCCGGTCGCATTTGGCGCTCAAAAAGCGGGGGCTCCGCGTCTGCAAGAACTGCGGCGGTCCGAAGCTTGAGCATCGGGTCTGCCCGCAGTGCGGGAAGAAGTAGG
>CAZMPQ010000027.1:0-7900 GCA_964568535.1 uncultured Candidatus Saccharibacteria bacterium | reverse complement strand
CCATGGCCACACGCCACCTCATACGGACCGTTATCCTGCAATCGCTCTACGAGTGGGATTTCTATCGCCAAAAGAAAGACCTGGTGCAGATATTGGACCGGAATCTCACGGAGTTCGCGCCCGGGATAGACGAGCCAGAATTCGCGTGGAAGATACTGAAGCGCTTAGTGGACCATATGGCGCAAGTGGACGACATCATCACGAAAGCGGCGCCGGAGTGGCCCTTGCAGAAGATAGCCATCATTGACCGGAACATCCTGCGCATCGGGCTCTCTGAGCTCCTCTATGCGGATCCGGAGGAAGTGCCGCCGAAGGTCGCCATCAACGAGGCGATAGAGATGGCAAAGAACTACGGTGGGCCGAACTCGGGACGGTTCGTGAACGGCGTGATGGGAACCATCTATCGGGAACTGAAGCGCGAGAAAGAAACCGCGGCACAGGATGCCGCACACACACCAAAGGCCGAAGCATCGGAAAACTAATATCGAAGCAAGGTGAAAAGATCAAAATGACGATGCGCCGCGTGGATGCGCCGCAGGTCGGTTTGATCTCTTCGTCTCTTCACCCCACTCAGCGTGACCGCGGAAGATCTCGCGCAAAAGATAGGCATACCGCTCAAAGACCCGGACCTGCTCCGGGAGGCGTTGACGCACCGGTCGTATTTGAATGAGCATCCGGATTGGGGCCTGCCGCATAATGAACGCCTGGAATATCTGGGCGACGCGGTGCTTGAGCTTGCTGTGACGGAGCATCTCTATCACAAGTTTCCCGAAGAACCAGAGGGCCAGCTTACTGTATTGCGCGCTTCGCTCGTGAACTACCAGCTCCTTGCACGCGTGGCACAGGAGATAGGATTGGAGAAATATATCTTGATGTCCAAGGGCGAACGGGCGGACACGTCCAAAGCCCGCGAGGTCATCCTGGCGAACGCGATGGAATCCGTCATTGGCGCCATTTATCTGGACCAGGGGTTCGCGCCGGCGAAGCAGTTCGCCGAAAAATATATTTTGCCGCATTTGCCCGAGATATTGGAGAAGCGGAGCTATAAGGACGCGAAAAGCGAGTTGCAGGAGAACGTGCAAGAGCGGACGCGCATTACACCGAACTATAAGGTGTTGGATGAATCCGGCCCGGCGCACCGGCGCACGTTCCGTGTTGGCGTCTATGTAGGCGATGAAAAGATAGGCGAAGGAGAAGGCATGTCAAAGCAGGAGGCGGAATTAGATGCCGCAAAGAATGCTTTGCGGAATGCCAAATGACATGGCTAATCTTTTAAAACGGCTGGAATTGAATGGGTTCAAATCTTTTGCGGCGAAGACGACCTTTGATTTTTCGCACGGTGTGACGGCCATTGTCGGCCCGAACGGCTCCGGCAAATCGAACGTCATTGACGCCGTACGATGGCTTCTCGGAGAACGGGAGGCGAAGAACCTGCGCGGCGCGAAAGCAGAGGACCTCATCTTCGCCGGTACGGCAAAGCGCGCGCGGATGGGATTGGCGCAAGCAAGCTTGCACCTGGAGAATTACGAAAATTTTTTCCCTGCGGAATTTTCCGAGATCGTCATCACGCGGCAGGTGAACCGCGACGGCACGAACCAGTATTTTTTGAATAAGGCAGAGATACGCTTGCGCGACCTCATCGACTTCTTTGCGAAGGCGCGACTTGGTACGAAAGGGCTTGTGGTCGTGACGCAGGGGAATAGCGATGTGTTCATCCAGTCCTCCCCGGAGGTGCGGCGGGAGATGATAGAAGAGATGCTGGGTTTGCGCGAATATCAGTTGAAGCGCGCAGAAGCGGAGCGGCGGCTGAAGAACACGGAGATAAATCTGGACAAGGTCAAGGCGCTTACGGAAGAGATATTGCCGCATTTGCGATCGCTCAAACGCCAAACGGGACGGTGGGCGAAGCGCGGCGAACTCGCGGAAGAGCTGCGGCATTTGGAAGACCAGTTCTTCGGTTCGGAATACGGCGAGCTGTCGCGCGGTATCGCGGCGGCGCAGGCGGAAGTTGCGGAACGGGCGAAGCGGCTCGGGGAGCTCCAGAAAGAGCGGCATGCGGCCGAGGAGCATCTGAAGCGTGTTGAGGCAGCGCAGCCCGAAGAGCGCAAGGAGCTGCAGGAAGTAAAGCGGCGGACGGAAGATATCATCAAGAAACGGAACGAACTGCAGAAAGAGCTTGGGCGTTTGGAGGCGCAGGTGGAGCTCGCCGAGCGCGAAACGGTCTCTGCCGGCCTGCCGCCCGCAGGGACGCTTGCATCGCTCCTGCGCGATGTGCGAACAAAGCTCGAAGGGCTCATGGAGCACGACATCGACCCGGAGGACTTCCGGGCGAGCGTGCACGAGATCATTGAGGATATTGATGCGGTGGTCGCGGAACGAAAGGCGTCGGCGCGCCAGCCAGCGGTTCCGGCGGGCGTGGAGCACGAGCTGAAGAAGATGACCGGTCAGCTTGAGGAGCTTGAGCGGGACCTCCAAACGTTGCGCGAGAAAGAGCGAACGCTTGAGAAAGGACAGGAAGATTTCTATCAGAGCTTTAAGTCTGCGGTCGCGTCGCTCGAAGCCGCGAAGGATAAGGTTGAGCAGTGGGAGGCGGGGACGCGCGAGAAGAAGTTTGAAGAAGAGCGGCTTGGTTTGCGCCTTGCTGAATGGAAGCACCAAGTGGAACAGACGGGGCGGAAGCCGGAGGAGTTCCACGAGGTGGCAAAGAGCAAAGAGCAAATGGCGAATGGCTCACATGAGCGGAGCGAGGCAGAGCGGAGGATGTTCCGTCTGCGCGGCGAACTTGCCGCGATGGGCGAAGTGGATGAAGCCTTGCTCAAGGAAGCGCACGAAACGGAAACGAGATACGCCTTTTTGGAAAAGGAATCTGCTGATCTCGGTTCCGCGAAAGAGGACCTGCGAAAGCTCATCACAGACCTGAACGAGAAGATAGGGTCGGAGTTCACCGGCGCACTGCAGAGCATCAACGAGGAATTCGGCAGGTTCTTTGAGGTGATGTTCGGCGGGGGAACGGCGAAGCTCAAACTCATGAAACGTGAAGCCCGCAACATGAAGCATAAGGAGGATGTGATGGGCGGGGGTGCATTGGAAGAGCAGCCGAAAGATGCGGTGAAGATAGAGGCCGAAGAGGAGCCGCCGGAGGTGACAGAGGGGATAGAGATAGAAGTGAAACTCCCGCGGAAACGTATCAATTCGTTGGACGTGCTTTCGGGCGGTGAGCGGTCGCTCGTCGGCATCGCGGCGCTTTTCGCGCTCGTCTCCGTCTCGCCGCCGCCGTTCTTGGTCTTGGACGAAATTGACGCAGCACTCGACGAACGGAATGCGCGCCGGTTCTCCGAGATGCTCAAGGAATTCTCCAAGAAGACCCAGTTCATTCTCGTCACGCATAACCGCGCGACGATGGAGGCGGCGGATGTGCTCTACGGCATCACGCTCTCCGACGACGGGAGCTCCAAGGCAGTGTCGCTCAAATTAGAATCGAGTGGTTAGGAGCGAGAATCTAGAACGGATAGAGAAAATCTTGCGTTTTCTTGTGGATTGTGTATGATGTGACCCGTTACCCTAGATATTAAATTCTAGATACCCATTCCTATTTCCATGTTAGCCATCAAACTCCAGCGTATCGGAAAGAAACACCAGCCCACGTATCGCGTGGTCGTGGCGGAGAAGCGTTCCAAAATGCTTGCGCCGCCGGTTGAGGACCTCGGTTCGTACGACCCGAAGACGAAGCAGGCCCACCTCAAAGCGGAGCGCGCATCGTATTGGCTCGGCGTCGGCGCGCAGCCGACCGTGACGGCGCATAACCTGCTCGTAAAACAGGGCGTGCTCAAGGCGCAAAAGATACAGATGAAGTTCAAGGTTCCAGAAAAACCCGCTGAGGCGGCTCCGGCGGCGGAGGCCAAGCCGGTAGCACCGGCTCCGGCGGAAGAAAAAGCGGCAGCATAGCAAAACGGCACTCGCGGGAGTGCTGTTCTTGTTTCAAAGAACCCCCGGCGCTATAATAGACCCACAGATGAGAGAAGCATTCGCCATCTCGGTTATCGCACTCTTCGGGAGCATATCGCTCTTCGGCATTATTTCGATGCTTGGCCATGACGGCGAGCATGGCGGCATGGTGACGTGCCCGCTCATGGGCGATATTGCGTCCATGTGCCCAATGGGCGGTGTGGGCCACATCGCGGCATGGCAAAGTGTCTTTGCCGCAATGACGCCGCAGATGGGATTGGTGCTGTTGTTGGTTGCCTGCTCGCTCATCGCGTTCGTGTCGGTCCGTGCGCTTCGCGACCACGCGCCGCCGCTTGCCGCGCTCTTCGCCAGCGTCGGTGAAGGAATATCTCCCTCGCCGGACCATCTTTTGACCGCCTTTTCACAAGGGATTCTCCACCCGCGTCTCTACGCATAGTTTCATATCCCGCCGCCTTCGTCCTCTACAGCTTTTGCACAAGAGGGTCCCGAGGCGGTTTTGCGTATCTTGTCGTATGATCGTAGGTAGCGAAACAAAACCATGAAACCATTACGGAAACTCCAATTACACATATCGGGCACGCATTGCGCGAGCTGCGAAGTGGTCATTGAGCGGAAGTTCAAAGAGCTCGCCGGCGTGGAGCGGGTGAAGGTGGATTATGTGAGCGGCGATGCCGCTATCTGGCATACCCACGAACCGCGCATGACGGACCTGAACGCCGCTGTCCGCTCGCTCGGGTATCGCGTGGAACGGACGGAAGAAATGCGGGAAGAGCCGCCGCATCGGAACGGGCTTATGGACTACGCCGAAATCGGTGCCATATTCCTGCTGGCCACGGCATGGTACCTCATCCTCCAGCGCATGGACCTCCTGCCGAACCTCGGCGTGACCGAGAACATGAGCTACGGGCTCGTGTTCCTCATCGGCCTCGTGGCATCGGTGTCCACTTGTATGGCGGTGACGGGAGGATTGCTTGTTGCGGTCTCGGCCCGTTGGAGCGCGCGTTTTCCGCATCACGCCGGCTGGCGCACGCTGCGCCCGCAACTTGCGTTCAACGCAGGCCGCGTCATCGGGTACGGCGTGTTCGGCGCGCTTGTCGGCGCGCTCGGCTCGGTCATCGCGCTCTCGCCGGCGGCGAACGGTTTGCTCACGATAGGCGTGAGCATCGTCATGATCATTCTTGGCATACAACTCCTGGATCTTTTCCCGCTCGTGGGGAGATTCATGCCGCGCATGCCGAAAGCTCTTGCGCATCGCATCCACGACCTTTCGGATTCCGACCGGCCGTGGGCGCCGTTCGTGCTTGGCGCCCTCACATTCTTCTTGCCGTGCGGATTCACGCAGGCGCTGCAGCTTTACGTGCTCGCGACGGGGAGCGCCCTCGTGGGCGGGGTCACAATGTTCGTCTTTGCGCTCGGAACGCTTCCGGCGCTCCTTTCGCTCTCGGCGCTCACGAGCTACGTGCGGGGCGCGCTTCGTCATTATGTTCTGCGATTCGCGGGTGTCGTGGTCATTCTGCTTGGCATCATGAATATCCAGAGCGGTATCGTGCTGGCCGGCGGGAAGCCCTTGAACTTCGCGGCGTTTTTCGGCGCATCCGCGCCGAGTGACGCACAAGCAGAACTCGTGCCGCTCGTGAACGGCGTGCAGATCGCGACGATGCGCGTTTCGGGGTACAGCTACTCCCCGAATCGCTTTCGCGTTCGCGCGGGCGTGCCGGTGGAGTGGCGCATTGACGGCGCTGCGGCGGCCGGTTGCGGCCGACTCGTTTCAATGCCTGCCCTGAACATCACGCAGGTCTTGAAGAACAACGGAGAGACAGTGGTTCGCTTCACGCCGCAAGAACCGGGAGAACTGGCGTTCAATTGCGGCATGGGCATGATGACGCCGAACTCCGCATTCATCGTAGAACCAAATTCCTGACTGCCATGAAAAAGACATCATTCGAAATTATTGGGATGCATTGTGCATCGTGTGTGGTGCGGAACGAAGATGCATTGAAGAAATTGCCGGGCGTTCAAGACGCGTCCGTGAACTTCGGTACGCGCCGCGCGACGGTTGAGTACGACGAAATGAAAGTGCAGGAACACGACCTCCATCACGCGATAGAAGAGAACGGATACCAGGTACCGATGACAGCTTCAGGCAACGCGCATGCGCATCACGACGCATCGGCGGCGGAACTTCAGGCGGTGAAGCGGCGTGCATTCATTGCGCTCGTGCTTGCGCTGCCGACCTTGGCCCTTGCGATGGGGGAAGTGATGCTTCCCGCAGAATTTGCCGGCGTGAACGCAAGCGTGTGGCTCCAGGCAGCGCTCTCCGCGGTCGTCATTGTGTTGCTCGGCAAGGAATTCCACATCGGGATGCTTCGCCAGGCAAAACACCTTTCGGCGGACATGAATACGCTTGTTTCCATTGGGACGCTTGCGGCGCTCCTGTGGAGCGTGTGGGCGATGAGGAATGGCGAGGCCGTCTACTTTGAGACAGGCGCCGTTATCACCGCGCTCATCTTGCTTGGACGGTACTTGGAGGCGCGGAGCCGCGGGGAAGCGTCACGAGCGATCGAGAAACTCATGGAACTTGGGGCAAAGACCGCACGGCTGGTATTGCCAGATGGAAGCGAGCGAGACGTGCCAGCCGAGAACATTGCCGTGGGAGACGTATTGCTCGTCAAGCCAGGCGAGAAGTTCCCGACGGATGGAACGGTCATTTCGGGCGCGACGAGCGCGGATGAGTCCATGCTCACCGGCGAATCCTTGCCGGTAGATAAGAAGGAAGGGGACGCGGCGATCGGCGCGACGGTCAATGTAAGCGGCGCGGTGCGCATTCGCGCGACAAAGATCGGCGCGGATACCGCGCTTGCGCAGATCGTGCGCGTGGTGGAAGACGCGCAGGCGAAGAAAGCTCCTATTGAGAAGCTTGCCGACCGCGTGTCATCCATCTTCGTGCCTATCGTCATCTTGATCGCGCTGGGGACCGCTGGTGGCTGGTATTTCGCGACGCAGAGCGTCGCGAACGCCGTGGTTGCGGCCGTTGCTGTTCTCGTCATTGCGTGTCCGTGCGCATTGGGACTCGCGACGCCGACCGCTATTATGGTCGGCACGGGACTTGGCGCGCGGCGAGGCGTGCTCATCAAGAACGGCGAGGCGCTGGAGCGTTCGCGAAAGATAGACGTCGTGGTCTTTGATAAGACCGGGACGTTGACCGAAGGAAAACCGCGCGTGACGGACATCGTTCCCGCAGCAGGCAAAGCTGCGCAGGACGTGCTTCGCGTTGCCGCGTCGCTTGAAAAGCTTTCGGAGCATCCGCTCGCGCGGGCCATTGTGGAGCGTGCGGTTGCAGATAGCGTGCGATTCACGGAGGCGCAGGGGTTCGCGAACACAGCCGGACTCGGCGTGCAAGGAACCGTAGATGGCGCACCGGCAGTCGTCGGAAAGGCGGCGTTCATTGAATCGCAGGGTGTGTCCATTGCAATCTTGCAGAAAGACATTGAGCTTTTGGAATCGTCCGCGCGAAGCGTGGTGCTCGTCGCGCAGGGCAGCGCGCTCGTCGGCGCCATCGGCATTGCAGATACCGTGAAGCCGGATGCAAAAACGGCGGTCGCGGAGCTCGCGAAGGACGGCGTAGAAAGCGTGATGTTGACCGGCGACAACCAGCGCACTGCGGAAGCTATCGCGCGCGAACTTGGCATCACAACCGTATTCGCCGGCGTCCTACCGGGCGAAAAGGCGAACAAGGTGAAAGAATTGCAAGCGCAACACAAAAAAGTTGCGTTCGTCGGCGATGGCGTAAACGACGCGCCGGCCTTGGTGCAGGCGGACCTCGGCATCGCGATGGGCACGGGAACGGATATCGCGATAGAAGCGGGGAACATCGTGCTCGTTAAAGGAAGTCCGGCGAAGGTCGTGGAGGCCCTGCGGCTTTCGCGGCTCACGT
>CAZMPQ010000026.1:4441-11663 GCA_964568535.1 uncultured Candidatus Saccharibacteria bacterium | reverse complement strand
CCGCCGGCGCTCTGCAGAATGGCGATGATGGTCACTTTCGGCATGTCTACCGTGTCGCGATGCACGAGCCGGCCGGTGATGGTGATGGTCGTATCGGTCGTCTCCGTGCGCCGGTCCTGGATATCGAACTTCGGCTTCGCGAACCGTTCGCCCTTCTCCCAAAGCGGGTTCTGTATCTTGAGGTCCACGCGGCCGATGTCCTTCGTATCCCGATCATCCGCAAATGCGACCATATACTTCACCTCGCCGGCATAGATGAATCCGGTGCCCGGTTCCGATGCGACGACCTTCCCGTCGCGGCCAATGAGATCAAAGCGATAATCGAACGTCCGCGCCGCAAGTGTCGTATTGGGATTTTGCACCTTCGCAAGCACCTGCAGCGTTCCCGGCGTTGCGGAAAATCCAAGGACGCTTTGTACGACAACAGGCCGCAGGTTCGGCGGCAAACACACATTCCCGCATACATCGCCGCAATCGATCCCCTCTTCTGTTTTATCCTGCTTGCCATTCAAACACCCCGGCACTGGTTCGGACACGGTGAGATAGACCAGCAAGAATATCCCCGCGAGCACGGCGAGATAGAATCCGCCGTAGATGAGCTGCTTCGTGGTGCGGTTCATGCATTCTGATTATACGGCGAATTATCGAAAACAAAAACTGCGGTGCTTTGTTGTCGGCATATCCTACTTTCCCACCAGCCGAGGCCGGAAGTATCATCAGATACGCGTGCTTTCACTTCTCTGTTCGGAATGGGAAGAGGTGGGACACACGCGCATAAAACACCGACAACAAAAAACCGCAGTTTCCTGTCGTCACTTATGGTAACCCCTCGCTTTCGCTCGGGGTCTTCGTTTCGTTGCAAAATATTCTGCGCCCTTGAAATTGGCTTGAATATTTTGACGAAACTTTGAAGTCAGCATTGGGATGATCGATAGGTGTTCCGCCTTTGTGCAGAACAGTCGGGATCATTAGTATCGCTCGGCTAAGGTCCTTGCGGACCGTACACCTGCGACCTATGTGCGTGGTGGTCTACCACGAGATCACGATACCTAATCTTGGGGTGGGCTTCGCGCTTAGATGCTTTCAGCGCTTATCCCGTCCGTACATAGCTACCCGGCGCTTCATTTGGTAACAAAGCCGGTAGACCAGAGGTACGTTCAGCCCGGTCCTCTCGTACTAGGGCCAACTCCCCTCAAGTATTAACGCCTGCAACAGATAGAGACCAACCTGTCTCACGCAACTACTCAACTATTACTAATTGTTTGGACTATACCACCTTCTCGTGACGAGAAGATCGACGTGTTATGGAGCTTGTGCCCCATCCGCCCCTCTGGCCGAAGCCATTCGGGACAAGTCTCTACGGGGCCCCGCCGTTGGCGGGGCTTCCCTCGGTATTATCCTAGGAAATTCAGGTTGAAATTTTATAGGACTTCACCGATATGAGTCGATTTATTCGATCCGCATCGCTGCGGAAAGCCGCCGTTTACGATGTCTGACCTGGTTCATTTACTTTGACGGTCTGAACCCAGCTCACGTGGCACTTTAATTGGCGAACAGCCAAACGCTTGGGACCTTCTCCAGCCCCGCGCTGTGCCGAGCCGACATCGAGGTGCCGAGCGAAGTCGTCGATAGGAACTCTCGGACTTCACCAGCCTGTTATCCCCGGAGTAGCTTTTATCCGGTGTCTCCGGCCTTTCTATGAAGGGCCGTCGGGTCACTAACTTCCGCTTTCGCGCCTGCGCGACTTGTAGGTCTTGCAGTCAAGCCGGCTTGTGCGTTTACACGTCCAGCCCGATTTCCATCCGGGCCAAGCCGACCTTAATAAACTCCTCCGTTACTCTTTAGGAGGAAAACGCCCCATTTAAACTGCCTACCAAGCACTGTCTCGACGAAGTTTCGCTTTCGCGTTCCTCGCCGGTTAGAGCTTAAAGTCGTAAAGATGGCTGTTTCATTGTCGCCTCCACGGCATCCGAAAACGCCGCTTCAAAGGCTCGCCACTACGCTACGCATCACAACCCTAAGACCAATACCAGGCTGCAGTAAAGCTTCCGGGGTCTTTTCGTCCCGCTGCAGGTATCCCGCGTCTTCACGGGAATCGCAATTTCACCGAGCTCATCCTTGAGACAGTTCTCCAGTCGTTCCACCTTTCGTGCGCTTCGGAACTTACCCGAAAAGGAATTGCGCTTAATTTGTTATTCTGTCCGTCCTTTTCAATCGAACAACTCTCTATGTCGCCATAGAGTTCGGACTATATCTTCCGAGCACATAACGTTTATGTGCTGCGGTCTGGCGTATAGTCTCTACGGACTCTCCGCTTTCGCGGGTTGCCTCGGTGTTGTCTCACTTCCATGAGGTGTTCACCGATACAGCCAGATTTTACTAAGGCAGCGCGCACAGTTCACCTTAGAACCGTTATAGTTACGGCTGACATTGACGAGGGCTTAGTCCAGTCGGCATGTGCCTCGCTCCGCTCGCCACTAAAGCGTCAGGTGTCATGTATCAGGTATCAAGATTTAGACACCGCTTGCGCGATATCGTTCTTGACACATGACACGTGATACTTGACACAGTGTCGAACGCAGTGAGACACACACTGCCAGATTTGACCTTCTCGCATCGGTCAGGTGTCACCCCCTATACATCCTCTTGCGAGTTAGCAGGGAGCTGTGTTTTTGGTAAACAGTCGCCAGAGAGACTTTCGCTGCGGCCCTTCTTGCGAAGGGCAGGCCTTATACCGAAGGTACGGCCGCTTTTTTGCCGAGTTCCTTAAGGATGAATCACTCGTTCCCCTTGGGCTTCTCGCCCTATCCACCTGTGTCGGTTTCCGGTACGGAGCCGTACATGATGATCGTAGAAGTTTTTCTCGAACGCGCGCTCGATAGCCTTGGCACGGTAAGAACCGTACCTAACCGTAACGCTTGGAGATGCAATTGAATGCAGTGCGCCGGATTTACCAAACGCACATCCTCACGCCCAGGATGCCAAACCAATAAGGCACGCTATCTACTGCACGTTGTCCCTCCATAGATCATGCACGGCGGGCAGGAATATTAACCTGCTGTCCATCAGCTACCCCTTTCGGGATCACCTTAGGGCCGCCTAACCCGTGGTTGATTGCCAGTGCCACGGAAACCTTGGATTTTCGGGGTTCCAATTTCTCATTGGGATTGTGGTTACTCATGCCAACATTCTCCCTTCTGAACGCTCCACAGGCCCTCGCGGGTCCTGCTTCGCTGCGATCAGAATGCTCTCCTACCACTCGCCCCGCATACATGCGGGACGAATCCGTAACTTCGGTGGCGTGCTTAAGCCCCGGTACATTTTCGGCGCCCCCGGCCATCGAATAGTGAGTTGTTACACACTCTTTAAAGGATGGCTACCTCTAAGCCAACCTCCTATCTGTTAATGGCAGAAGACTACCTTTTACACTGAGCACGCACTTGGGGACCTTAGTTGACGGTCTGGGCTCTTCCCCTCTCGACCACGGAGCTTAGCCCCCGCAGTCTGACTACCGTGATTCCACGAATGGTATTCGGAGTTTGATAGGGTCGTCGGCCTTTCGGCCTTTACGACTCTTCCAGTGCTCTACCCCCACTCGCTACCGCACGGCGCTAGTCCTAAAACTATCTCGGAGAGAACCAGCTATTACCGAAATCGATTAGCTTTTCACTCCTTACCTCAGCTCATCCGAAGGTTTTGAACAACCAACCGGTTCGGGCCTCCCCTTCGATTTCTCGAAGGTTCACCCTGGCCAAGGCAAGCTCTTCCGGCTTCGGGTCTATCGCATACTGCTTGTGTGTCGCCTTATTAAGACTCGCTTTCGCTACGCCTTCCCCCGCTGAGCGGGGTTAGACTTGCAATACACAATAAGTCGTTGGCTCATTCTTCAATAGGCACACTGTTGTCCAGTGCTCCGCACTGGAAACCCAAATTCCAAAATCCAAATTTCAAATCAATAGCAAAACCCAAAAGAACAAAACGAAAACGTTTTGGTATTTGAGCTTTGAGTTTAATTTGGTATTTGAGCTTTGAACTTTGACATTCCCAGTGCGAAGCACTGCGGACTTCAGTTCCTTGTAGACAAACGGTTTCAGGTTCTATTTCAACGGCCTCACCGGCCTGCTTTTCACCTTTCCCTCACGGTACTTGTTCACTATCGATCATCAAATGTATTTTGCCTTGCGAGATAGTACTCGCGACTTCCTCCGAAGCTAGTTGACCTCGAAGTACTTAAGAATAAAAACAAGAAGGTGATATGTTTTCGCCTACGGGACTATCACCCGCTCCGGTGCCGCTTTCCAGACGGCTTCGGCTAACACATCGCTTTGTAACTTCTTTTTAGGTATAACGCTGGGCACCACGAGTGGCGCGCAACGTTATACCTAAGTTGTTTCTACCTTGTAACCCTCACCCTTCGCAATTTGCCGACAAATTGCTTCGGAATGACCAGCCGCATATGGCTTGTCGCTCCGTAGCGCTTTGCAAAGCAAAGTGCGAAGGACGAGTTTGGGCTGTTCCCGTTTCGCTCGCCGCTACTCAGGGAATGGTTCCGCTTGCGCGGAATTTGTTTTCTGTTCCTCTGGCTACTGGAATGTTTTACTTCGCCAGGTTCGCTCCCTGCATTGCTGCAGGATCATGCAGGGTTACTGCATGGGGTTTCCCCATTCGGAAATTCCCGGATCATCGGTTGCTACGCACCTCCCCGAGACGTATCGCCGCTACGCTGCGTCCTTCATCGCCATTTGATGTCTAGGCATCCACCGTTCGCCCTTGGTGACCATTCTGCACGAAGGCAGCGATGCTTTCGCATCGATCACCTACCAATCATCCCAATGCTGACTTGCCCCCGTTCTGTATGTACAGAACGGAGAACTTCCCTGCTCGCCACGAGAAATTGGGTCGCTTCGCTCTCGGACGAAAATCAAAGAGAGAAGCTAAACATGTGGCGCAGGGATTCCGGTATGCCGCTCCGCGCTCCGTCCACGACGGACCACAGCTCGGATTTCTCAATGAAACGCGGATGATGTTTGAGACCCTTCGACTTCGCTCAGGGCGAATTCTCTGAAGGAGAATTCGGAATGAAAAACCGCTCACTGAGCGGCTCGTACCACCACGAAAAATGGGGCGCTAGCCGCTTCCGGGAAGGTTTTTATTCAGGGTCATCATTCGCACGGTCCATTATAGTCGCCCCACGGATAATGTCAATAGAAAGAAAACCCACAAGCAAAAGCCCCAAGAACGATGAAGTCCCGGCCCCTATAGGAGGGAGGCGCCGGGACTACCGCAACGGATTGTGGAGTGAGAGATGTCGCGTCCGGCGAACCAGCGGGGCTCAAGCCAAGAACACAGAGCATCCTCCCTACGCAACCCGGAACCGTTGTTATGCTGGCCACAGCATAAAGAACAAACGCTGCTGGTGTCAAAAAGCAAAAAGAAAAAACACTCCTCCTCCCGCCCCAGCAACAAGCTGGGGCGAGGCTCGCTCCGGCAATTGCTGGAGCGGCACACACAATACAAAAACCGCTTCGGCCTCACACCGAAACGGTTTTTGCTTAAAGTCCTTTGTCGGGACACGGTGAGTATACCACATCCGCAAAAAATGCGAATGGGGATATCCCTTACCGCCCCTCGGTCCGGTCCCGGAGCTTCTCCAGGAGATGCGCGGCATAATCCTTGCCGCCAAGACCGAAGGCCAAGCCACCAGCGAGCGCGAGCATCGCGATGAAGCCCGTGAGCAAGCTGTTGATGATGGTCGGCGCAACATTGAGCTGCACAAGCGCAGCGAGGAGGCCGAACACCACGACCGCCCACCAGGTGAGCGTCCCGAGGAAGTGCGCTGCGTGGAGCTTCGCTCCGGTGACCGACGCTACGACAAGCTTCCGCAGGAAGTTACCGAGCACGACCGCCGCAAGCATGATCATCACGCCGACGACGATGTTCGGGATGTAGCCGATCACGTCGCGCAGGAAATACGAGAACGCGTTCTGCGGGCTCAATATCTCCGACGCCGCGAGCAGGAAAACGACCACGAGGAACCAGTTCACCACCTGCCCCAAGAACCGCGACGCGTGCAGATGAAGACCTGCCCGCTCAAAATACGGATGGAGACCGAGGCGGCGAAGCATGGAGTCCAGCTTCAAGAGGTCAAAGACCCGCTCAACGATTGCCGCCAAGCTTGCAGCCGCCGCAAGACCTATCGTGAACACCACGAGGGCCCCGATAAGGCTGGGAATGAACGCGATGACCCCGAACCACACTGACTGGAGCGACGTCGCAACGACGTCCGCCCATGACTGTACTACCATATGAGAATAATTGGATTTTCTTTGATTTTCGTGACTTTTCGCGGCCAGAACCGCGAAAAACCGACCTTTCTAGGCGTACGTTCATTATAGCATTTTCCCCTTGTTTTATGTGGATAATTCAGCCCCCAGCTCCTCTATGACATAGATTTGACTAATTAGTAGAAATACGCTATAATAGCGGACAGTAGCGTCCCCTTCGGGATGCACTCGTTTCTTCCCGTTTCAGGGAAGGGAGGATTGTCATGAAGACCAAGAAGCTGTTCCGCACCCTCGCGGCGCTCGCGCTCGCGTGCGCGTCATTCGGACTCGTCGGGTGCGGTTTCGTGGAGGGCATCGTGGACGCCACGCTCGGCCCCGATTTTCTCATGTCGGTCGGGAACCACCACATCAACCGCATTCAGGTCCGCGCGAACGGGCGCGATGTGGAGAACGGTGTCATTCCCGCGAACACCTCGCAGGAGATCGGAGTGAACGTCCACTACACGAACGACAGCCCCGGCTACAACTACACGTACAACCGCTCCGCGGCCATCGCCGTGGACGCGAAGGATCTCGTGACCGGGAAGCTCTCCGCAACAAAGTACACGTACGCCTCCACAAACGGAGCGTACCTCAATCGGGTGGATTTCTACTCTCAGGACTTCCGGTGACGTCCGCCCACACCTGCCCGGCAGGCTCGCGCCTTGCGCGACCTGTCGGGCATTCGTCTTTTTTATAGCGGTGGACCCAGGGAGAATCGGACTCCCGCCTCCACAATGCGAATGTGGCGTAATACCACTTTACTATGGGCCCAACGCAACCAGTGTAAATTGTCGGTCGTGAACGCGCAAGATTTAAAACCCCCCGCCAATAAAGAGCGGCGCAACGAGCGACGCTATCATAATGATCACGATAACCCACAGAACCGCTTGCCTCAT
>CAZMPQ010000026.1:0-4341 GCA_964568535.1 uncultured Candidatus Saccharibacteria bacterium | reverse complement strand
CTCATGGTCTTGAATGGTGGTGATTATCCAACTCCTTAATATCTCCTTCAATTTTCTTCATCTGCCGCTCGATACGCTGCAATTCTGTTTCTTCCGCCTGCACCTCCGCCTCGGTCTTTTCGGACAACTTTTTCTCGCCTTTTAATCCCGATATCAATATCCGCTGGCCGATGAACGAGGAAACGAAAAGTCCCGTGCTCAAAAGCGATATTGTTCCGACGACGAACGACAGCGGCCCGTCCGCGAGATAGACCCACCGGAAGGGCTCGCCGGCCCAGAACACATCATAGATAAGGTCGGTCGTATGCCACACGCCTCGCCAAAAGACCACGATGCCGACACCGCCGACAATGCCGTAGAGAATGGGGTAACGGGAAAGCCGCCCGCGAATGCGGTCTTCCAACCGGTCAAAGAATCGTACGATATTCCGCCACATCGTTCCCAACGATTATACCGGGTGATACCCACAACATTCAATGCGCGAAGCTGCGTCAGTCCTTTTCTTGCTCGTCCTCCTCGGCCTCGCCCCCCACGGCATCCCCGCCGCGATTTCGTGTTCGCTCGCTCGCCCCGTCATCTTCCGACGTACTGGTTGGCGCTCCCCAGCGAGGCTGCACATCGTCATCCCCACGTTCCTCACGCAGCCGCAATTCAGACCGACGCGCTTCCATCTGGCTCCTGAACTCGCGTATCTCGCGCAGCGTGTCGCGGACCTTCGTCTTGAGCGTGGGCTTGCTCCGCCGAGGAGCATCCTCGCCCTGTTTCATCGTTCGCTCCAATTCGGGCTCCTCTTCCGAAGAAGACGACACGAACGGCGAAGGTGCGGATGAGGTAGCCGCCGTAGAAGTCGCCGGAATGGCAGCCATCATAAGCACCGGTGCTTCAACTGCCGTATCCGGAGCGGGAACATCAGCGGGAGCTGCAAGCATCACCACAGCCCCAAACGCCGCATCCTCCTCGCTTTCTATCCCCAGCGCGAGCTGGCGGGTATGGATAGCATCCTCAAATGCCGCGGCGATACGCTCCGCCCGTTCTGCATCACGCGAACGAACCGTTTCAAGCGCCACACGCGCGCGCGAAGCGTGTTCATCAAAACGCTCCGTCAACTCTTCCTCAACGCTCTCGGCAATATCTCCTCGCTCCGCGAGTTTCGCCGCCTCATCAAGCCGCCGCTCCGCGAGTTCCGCGGCATATTCCGCTTGCGCATCCGGCGTAAACTGGATGGCTTCTACGATCTTTTCCGTCACACCGACCTTCACGGGATAGAGTACATCCCCCGGCAATGCGTTCTGCGACGCAAGCGACGTACTACCTCCCAGAAGCACCAATCCCATGATACCGGCAAGTACGGACATCGGCCGCAGAAAGAAGGAACCGAACGTCCGATACTCCTTCCGCGGCGCGCGCAGAACAACGTCCGCCGCGGTCATCCGCACGAGATAATCGCGCACGTGTTTTTTCCGCTCCGGCGCGAACCGTACGGCATGCCCTGCATGCTTCAATTGTTCTAAAAATTTATCCATGGGGTTCCATAAGTTTTTTGAGCTCATGCATCGCACGGTTCAATCGGACGGACGCATTGTTCGGGGTGATACCAAGCATCTTCGCAATATCCCGCGGGTCCAGGTCGTCCACGTAGCGGAGCGTCAATATCTCCCGCGCATCGTCATCCAACTGTTGCATCGTTTCCATGACATGCCGGAGCGCGACGGAACGTTCCGCCTCTGCGCGGCCGTCCACGCTCGGCTCCCACGCATCCGACTCCTCCATCAAATTCTCCAGGCTTACCTCCTTCCGCTTCCGGACATCATCGATCACCAAATTCGTCGCCACGCGATACAGGAATGCTCGCAGGTTCTCAACCTGTTTGCCGTCCCGGACATATTCCCACGTCTTCATGAATGTTTCCTGCGTGAGCTCCTCCGCGCGCGTTTTAGAATACACGCGGAAGAAGACGTGTCGGTATATCGCCTCCGCGTGGGCATCGTAGGCGGCGAGAAATTCTTTTTGGCGGCGTTCCATAGAGTGTGACGCTTGGATCAAGCAGTTCTTACTCTACAGGGATACGGATTTCACATCAAGAATGAAAGGCTGCCGGGAATCTCACGTCGCCCGTCGCTATACAGCAACTCACTCCCACGAACCCAATTGTTACCGTGTGCTCCGCCACGGGAAACCTACCGGTTTCCCGACCCCACCCCCGTTCGATTCCCGTGCGGCCAACAAGAAATACTTCCACCGGATGGTGGAAGTATTTCTTAAGTGTCGGGCCGCCGGGAATCGAACCCGGTCTTTACGCACCCGAAGCGCACGTACTACCGGTATACTACGGCCCGAAGTCTCGTTGAGAATAAAACAATAATCGACCGGCGTAAAGCCTGTCTCACACCCAATACTTCTTCTTCATCTCCGCCTCAACGCCCTCCTCAAATTCATCCTTCCGCTCCTCCGCTTTCCGTCGCATCGCCGCGAGTTCCGCGCCCGACAGTTCCGCAAGCTCACGGACACGCACCGCGAGCGCATCGCGGTCGTTCCGTTCCGGCTCGTCCAACACTTCTTCCAAAAGTATCGCGAGTATCTGCCCGACCTTTGGTCCCGGAGAGATGCCCGCGATACGCATCACATCCTCGCCGTTCACCTTGAGCATCTTCGGTGATACCGGGTCGCTCTTTACCTTTTCTATCATGAACTGCAGATGCCGTATCTTGTAGGGCACCGCTTTCGGCACGCCGCTCCCAATGCGGTCTGCCTCGCGCACTTTCATCAAGTCGTCTATCGTCTCCGGCCCCACGCGCGCGATGAAGCGGCGCACGCCCGCCGGCGAGACCTCGCCGACGTTGTAGTAGAACATATGGAAACGGATGAGGTGCGCCACCCGCTCTATCGTATCGCGGGAAAAATGCAGGCGTTCTAAAGCACGAACGGCAAGCTTTGCACCGACGCGGTCGTGTCCATAGAACGTGGAGTCCGGCCCCTCGCCCCGCTTGGTCTTCGGCTTCCCGACATCATGCAAAAGCGACGCGAGCCGTACCTCAAGCGAATATCCCTGCTTCGCGGCGTAATCCAAGGCGCGGACGTTATGCTCAAAGACGGTATAGATATGATGCTTGTTCTGCCCAACGCCCAACCCATCGCGCAGTTCGGGAAGCACATATCGCAGAAGATCCGTTTCTTCCAATAGAATGACGCCGCGAGAAGCATCTCGCGTCATGAGCATCTTCGCAAACTCGTCGCGGATGCGCTCCTTCGCGATGACCTCAAGCAGTCCGGCCTCCCGCTCCATTGCCCGGCGCGTGTTCATCTCGATCTCAAACCCCAAGTCAACCGCAAACCGCGCCGCGCGCATGAGCCGCAACGCATCCTCATTGAACCGCGCCTTGGGGTCCCCAACGGTGCGGATGGTCTTCGCTTTGATATCCTTCGCCCCGCCATACGGGTCCACCAACTCGTCAGTATCGCCGACCGCCTCGCCGGAACCGATGCGAAGGGCGATGGCATTCATCGTAAAGTCGCGCCGAGAAAGGTCGTCTTCAACCGTCTTCGCGAAGACCACCTCATCCGGATGACGCTTGTCGGTGTATTTGCCCTCAAGCCGAAAGGTTGTCACTTCTATTATCTTCAACGTCGGGTCTTCACTGTCGGTTTTCACTCCGACCGTCCCGAATTGGTTCTCATACACGCTGTCGTGGAATATCGCCTGCACCTCGCCCGGCTCCGCATCGGTCGCGATGTCCCAGTCCTTCGGGTCGCGGCCCATCAAAAGGTCGCGCAGGCATCCACCGACGAGATACGCCGAAAACCCATGCTGCTCCAAGAGCCCGGCAACGGCGCGGACTTCTTTGGGGATATTCGGTTTCATATAGATAAATTCTAATCTAACAGCGAGGTAAGCGGAAATCGCCGTAGGTGGTATGCTGGAGCCAGTACGCGCGCGGACAAGCGCACCCGCGCAGAAAGGAAGACGGTGCACACAAAAAACCGATTTAGGACGCCAAGCACGTTCACGGGCGAAAAACACTTCGTCGCGGATATGATCGAACGCTTTCTGCGGAGAAGCGACCAGATACCGTTCATCACCGCCGTGGAAGGCCTCTCGCTCGACCTCTTCGCGGAGAGTAGCGGCTCAGCGACCATCATCATCCTGAGCCAGGTTGTGCAAGATCTCACGATGCGGAACATGACTGACCTCCGCAAGAACCTTGAGTCCCTTGTCACATATCTTCGCGAAGACCGCAACGAAGCGATCGTGCGCAGCGAGCTCGTCGAGCACATCCTCCGGAGCGCACCCCGAAGCGCCGGGGACAACAAATAGGGCGGGGACGCCGTGTCTCCGCCCTACCG
>CAZMPQ010000025.1:0-12063 GCA_964568535.1 uncultured Candidatus Saccharibacteria bacterium | reverse complement strand
CGCGGATGAACTTGCAGATGCCGCGACGCGACGTTCTGATGAATTCGGCGAGCTCGCGCACGTTCGGGCAATCGAACTCGGCCTCCAGCCGCTCCGCCGCTCGGGTGATGAGCAAGCCCGAGTTGTAGAGGATGCGAAAGATGTTCGCGTACGTCTTCGGGGTGACGAATACTTCGTTGCGTCCATCGGGCAGTGTGTAGGAGAGGTTCAGCGCGGCGAGGATCTGCTCCAGGAAATCCGGGCGCATGTTCGCGCGGATGAGGAGTTCCGCGGCGGTGTTGTCGGAATACACAGTGGCGCGGCGGATGAGTTCCTCGGTCGTATACTCGTTCCCAGGAAGGAGGCGTTCCGGAGGTTGTACCGCCTGCATGTTGTAGAGGTTCACTGAACCGTCGTAGCGGATGCGGTTCTGGAGAAAGTCGGGGTTCACCTCCGCCACCTTGAAGTGCGCGATCATGAGCGGAACCTTGAAGAGGCTTGCCATGTAGAACACGCCGTTCTCGTTCACGCCGACGAACCGCCTCGTTACGAGGTCGCGGGCGAAGACGCCGATGCGCACGCCGTCGTGTGTTCGTTCAAATCCCGCGACGGCCTCCTCAAGGCGCAGGCGCAGGCGTTCTAATTGTCCGGCTTTGAGTTCCTGGAGCTCGCAGTCCGGTTCAGGATTGATATAGGAATAGTCGGATGCGCAGGGGCTGCCGAGCGCGCTTTTGAGGGAGCGGGGGTTGGCTGATTGCTGAAGTATGAACCCCAACATGGCGCCAAGGAGGAGCGCCGGCGCGCCATATCGGAAGAGGTTCTGCGCCATACGTTATGGTGGTGATTGTATCGCTGTTCTGGGTATGCGCGCAATGTGCAGAACAGCGAGTATGTTGCGGGGCGCAGAACAAAAACCGCCCTGCAATATGCGGGGCGGTTTTTGTTCTAATGTGCAACGCCTACGAGCAACCGCCGGAGGAGGTGCCGCACGCGAGGCAGGTCATGCAGGTGCCCGTGCGGAACATCATGCCGCCACAGTTCTTGCAGACCGTTCCGGCCGCGGTGAAGCCGTTCACCATCTTTGCGGAGGGCTGTTGGAGTTCAGGGAGGTCGTGCGAGCTCGGCGCGGCGGCCGTCTCTGTATGGCTCTTCATGCCGAACTCATCCAAGTCGTCCTCGGAGAGGAAGCGGAGCGCGAGATAGCGGAAGATGTAGTCTACGATGCTTGTCGCAACCTGTATCTCGGGGTTCTTGGTGAAGCCGGAGGGCTCAAAGCGGCTGTGGATGAACTTCCGCGCGAGCGCCTTCAAGGGCACGCCGTATTGGAGTGCGAGCGAGACCGCGATAGCGAAGGAGTCCAAAAGTCCCGCAAGCGTGCTGCCTTGCTTGGCGACGCGGATGAATATCTCCGCGAGCGAGCCGTCGTCATAGGTGCTGTAGGTGAGGAATCCGCCATGGCCGCCGATGGAGAATTTGTGCGTTTCGGAGATGCGGGTCGTGGGGAGCCGCCGGCGCGTGACCTGCGCGGGCTCTGCGGTCGCTGCCGCTTCCACTGGAGCAGAGGACGCGACGTTCGCGCCAGCTTCGCTCTTCTTCCCATCGCTTGCGTTCAAGGGCTGGGTTGCCTTGGAGCCGTCGCGATAGACCGCGAACGCTTTGATGCCGAGTTTCCACGCCATCACGTACGAATCGGCGATCTCTTCTTTCGTGACCTCGTTCGGCATGTTGAACGTCTTGGAGATGGCGCCGGAGATGAAGGGCTGCACCGCGCCGACCATCTTTACGTGGCCTTGCCAGGAGATGGAGCGCGCTCCCTTCGTCGGTTTCACTGCGCAATCAAAGACCGGCAGGTGTTCCTGTTTGATGTGCGGTGCGCCTTCGATCGTGCCGTTCTCTTCTATCGCATGCACGATGTCCGCTATCTCGTGTTCCGCATAGCCGAGCGTGCGGAGCGCGCGCGGGACGTTCGTGTTCACGAACTTCATCCAGCCGCCGCCGACCAACTGTTTCATCTTCACGAGCGAGAAGTCGGGTTCCACGCCGGTCGTGTCGCAATCCATCATGAGGCCGATGGTGCCCGTTGGCGCGATGACGGTTGCCTGCGAATTGCGGAAGCCGTTCTTCTCGCCGATGCGCAATGCATCCTCCCACACTTCGCGCGACGCTTCGCCGAGCGATACGTCGTCCACAAGGTCGGTGCGCACGGCTTGCGATGCGTCGCGATGCTTCGCGATGACCCGAAGCATCGGCTCGCGGTTCACCGCATACCCGGCGAACGGCCCCTTCACTTTCGCGACGATGGCGGAGTAGCGGTACGCTTCACCGGAGAGGAGCGATGAGATAGCGCCGGCCCATGCGCGCGCCTCTTCGGAATCATACGGGAGACCCTTCGTCATGAGCAGTGTGCCGAGGTTCGCGTAGCCCAAGCCGAGCTCGCGGAAGTTCAATGCGTTCTCACCGATCTTCTCGGTCGGGTAGCTCGAGCCGCCGACGATGATGTCCTGCGCGAGAATAATGACGTCCACCGCGCGGCGGAAGTCCTCGGTCATGAACGAGCCGTCGTCTCGCACGAATTTCATCAAGTTGATGGACGCGAGGTTGCAGGCGGAGTTGTCCAAGTGCATGTATTCCGAGCAGGGGTTACTGGCGTTGATACGGCCGGTATTGGGGCAGGTGTGCCAGTCGTTGATGACCGTGTCGAACTGGACGCCGGGGTCGCCGCACTCCCAGGCGGCCTGGGCGATCTCTTCAAGCAGCGTGCGGGCCTTGTATGTGTCGGCAACGGAGCCATCTTTCACGAAACGGGTCTGCCAGTCGCTGTCAGCCTCTACGGCATGCATGAAGTCGTCGGTGATGCGGACGGAATTGTTCGCGTTCTGGAACTGAATGGAGGTCCACGCATCGTTGTTCAAGTCGCTCATATCGAATCCCGATGCCGCGAGCGCGCGTATCTTCTTTTCTTCTTCCGCTTTGCAGCGGATGAAGTCCATCACGTCGGGATGGTCAACGTTCATCACGACCATCTTCGCCGCGCGCCGTGTCGCGCCGCCCGACTTGATCATGCCAGCGACGGCATCCGCGCCGCGCATGAAGGAGACCGGGCCGGACGCGTGGCCGCCCGTGGCGAGCACTTCGCGCTTTGAACGGAGCGGGGAGAGGTTCACGCCTGCGCCCGAGCCGTGTTTGAAGATCATACCTTCGTTCGTGATCCACTGGAGGATAGAACGCATGTCGTCCTCCACCGCGAGGATGAAACATGCGGAACACTGCGGCGATTCTTTGATGCCAACGTTGAACCACACCGGCGAATTGAACGCCGCTTTCTGATGCACGAGGAGATGCGAGAGCTCCGCTTCAAAAATTTCCGCATCTTCAACGCGCGCGAAGTAGCCGAAGCGTTCGCCCCAGCTCCGGACGGTCTTCACGACGCGCGTGATGATCTGCTTCACGCTCTTCTCGCGCTTCTCGCCGCCCATAATGCCGCGGAAGTACTTTGACGCGGTGATGTTCACCGCATTTTGCGACCAGGATTCGGGAAATTCCACGTCGCGCTGTTCAAAAGCTTTCTTATTGCCGCCGCCGATCATCGCGTGGCGCGTGACCCACGTGACCTCATCAAAAGGATGCGTCTCCGGTGATGTGAAATATCGTTTGAGCGTCAGTCCTGCGCTCTGTTGCATCTGCTCCTGCGTTCCGACGACCTGTTCTTCGCCCGCTCGCGCTTTCACGTGTGCCCTGCTCATAAAAATTTATTGTTTTGTGGACTGACCTTTAGATTATTGTTGTTCATCCGCGAAAAAACTTTCTGCCTTTTGCTCGTGTGCGGACGAACTGCGGTTCGTGCGATGGGGCATTCGGCGGGGAACCAGGAACGTTTTTTTGCGTGCATTCATTCTATAAAAAAATCGCCTCGCCGGATTGGGTCCGTTATCCCCAGAACCACATAGAACGTCATAACTTTTCCCAATGACAAGGGGAATGGCATCCGCGCACCCCGTTCGTTGAAGATGCCCGAGCGACGCCTGTGAAATCTAGCTTGGCGACCATGCGAACGTCAATGGACGCATCGTCATATCTGTCGCAGAAGTTGTGGAAAGCACCGTGTTGCGGGAAAACTTGACGAATTTTCATTTCTATGTGATGATGTATCGCATTCTTCCCGTTCTGGGGCGGGTATGAAAGATAGCGAGGAATATGGACGACCACCGAAGAACGGGAACGGAGCCGAGCGATATGCCGGGCGCAATGCCTTCCGGCCGATTTCGTTTTGCGCGGCGTTTCATAATCGAGATCGTGGTCATCAGCGTGAGCGTGATGGCGGGCGTGTCGCTTGCGAACTGGCGCGGCGTGCCGGACCGATTCGCGAACACGCCGGCGATGCTTGCCCAAGTGAGCGATGTGGTCGGCAATGCCATCACGGACGCTATCGCGCCGGCAGCAGAGGAGGGAAAGACCGTAGAGATACCGCTCGCACCGACCGGAGACGGCCGCGGCGCGGGCGCGTTCGCATCCAGTGGTAGCGATACCCGCGCGGATGGCTCTTCTGCGCCGATTGCACAAGACGAACCGGAACCTTACGCAGAGGAAACATCCTCCGCGCAACCCGCACCGGCCGCGGATGCGGGACCAAAGGTTTGCGACGTGCACGCCGGCGGAACGCCGACGCGTGCTGTGCTGATGAACGAAGTGGCGTGGATGGGTTCTGCGGTGCGGGCGGGTGTGAGCGCCACTGCTGCGAGCGCGGATGAATGGATAGAACTGCGGAACGCATCTGGCGGCTCCGTTGATCTTTCCGGATACCGTCTTGTGGCGACAGATGGTTCGCCTGATATTCTTTTGGACAGCGCAGTCGTTCTTCCGAGCGGCGGATTTGCATTGCTTGAACGGAGCGATGACGATGTTGTGCCGAATGTTGCGGCGGATTTTGTGTACGCGGGTACGCTTGCGAACGGCGGCGAACATCTGAAACTGTTCAACGCGGATTGCGAACTTGTTGACGCGATCGATGGATCGAACGGGTGGCCGGCGGGGAGCAACGCGACGAAGCAGACGATGGAGCGGTCCGCGGACGGCACGCAGTGGCAGACGAGCGTTGCGGCGCAGGGAACGCCGAAAGCGGCGAACTCGGCTGGAGCCGCGACGACTTCCGCGGGTTCGGAGCAGACCTATCGGCTCACCGTGCAGGTCGCCGGAACGGGTGCGGGCATCGTGCAATCGACGGATGGGAACATCGTGTGCGGTTCGGATTGTGTGCACGCATACGCGCCGAACACTCCCGTTACTCTCAAGGCATATCCTGAGGCGGGAACCGCGTTCAGCGGATGGTCCTCGTTCTGCGCCGGAACAGGGTCGTGCGGTGTCGTGATGAGCCAGGATCTCACTATCGCGGCGAATTTCGGCAGCGTACCGATCACGGTCGTTGGTGTTGAGGACGACCCGAACGACGATGACGAGGGCATCGGCGGCGGCGGGAAGGTCTTCATCTCAGAGATCATGGCGGGGAGCGACGGGAACTCGGATAATGAGTTCATTGAACTGTACAATCCGACCGGCAGCGACATTTCGCTCACCGGCTGGACGCTCAAGAAGAAGACCTCCAGCGGCTCGGAGTCCGTGCTTGTTGCGGTCGGCAGGTTTGAAGGCAAGAAGATACCCGCTCACGGATATTTGCTCATCGTGCACGAAGGTTTGTATCAAGGCGGGACGCCCGCGGACGTCACGTGGCCGACATCGTATAACATCGCGTACAGCAATAACACCGTTTTGCTTTACGATGGCACTGGCGGGAAAGTGGACGAGGTGGCGTGGACCGATATTCCGGTCGGGCAGAGCTATGCGCGCACGTCGTGGGACGAAGTTGTCTTTGAAGCAGGAGCGCCGACGCCGCAAAATAGTTCGCAATAGGTATCAGGTGTCGGGTATCATGTGTCATGATAGTTTTTGTCGGAACTTTTCTTGATACTTGACACTTGATACATGACACGTCAGCTCGTCGCTATTCTTCACAACATCCGGAGCGTCCATAACGTCGGGAGTATGTTCCGCACCGCGGACGGCGCCGGCGTTTCAAAAATATTTTTGACGGGCTTCACGCCGACGCCACTGGACCGTTTCGGCGAATATCGGAAAGATTTTATGAAGACGTCGCTCGGTTCGGAACGAACGGTCGCGTGGGAATATTCGCGGAATCCCGCGCCGATATTCCGAACGTTGAGACGCGAAGGGCACGCGCTCATTGCATTGGAGCGGGCAAAAAATGCCGTGCCCTATGGGAAGTGGCCGCGCGCAGTGAATGGAAAGAAAAAGTTCGCGCTTATCGTTGGACATGAAGTGGACGGCGTGCCGCCCACGATGTTGAAGAAGATGGACCGCGTGTTCGATATTCCGATGCGCGGGAAGAAAGAATCGCTCAATGTTTCTGTTGCGTTCGGGATTGCAGTGTATGAATTGATGAAACGTTGACGGAACGCCGTTCTGCGTCCATCATAGAGCGCAGCAAGGCGTTTGCTACGCACGATTTTGGGGAGGTGGCGCATGACCAAGATGGACGGCACCCAGCTCGTTGGTTCGAGCCGTGCACTTCGGGACATCAGGGGTTTCGCGGCGTATGCCGGCAAGAGCATGCACCCCGTCGCTATCTGGGGAGAGACGGGTGTCGGCAAAGAGCTTGTTGCCCGGCTCATTCATCGTGAGAGCGGCAGAAAGCCGTTCGTGGGAGTGAACTGCTCCATGTTGGGCAGCGAGTTCGCGGTGAGCGAGCTTTTTGGCCATGAGCGCGGAGCGTTCACGAGCGCCGACGCGCCGAAGACGGGGCTTTTCAAGCTCGCGAACGGCGGAACACTCTTTCTGGATGAGGTAGGAGACCTACATCCCGACGCGCAGCCGATGCTCTTCCGCGTGCTGGACGACGGTTCGTTCATCGTGCCAGGCTCGGTGCGCGAGGAGCGAGTGGATGTTCGCATCATCGCCGCGTCCAACATGATCGGGATGGCGCGGAAAGGTCCGGGCTCGTTCCGCAAGGATCTCTACTACCGACTCGCGCTGCTTGAGGTTACCGTGCCGCCGCTTCGCGAGCGTCCCGAGGACATCAAGCCCCTCGCTGAACACTTCGGCGAGCGGGAGGCGAAGACCGTCACGGAGCCGGCGGTGAGAGTTCTTGAAGAGTACGATTGGCCTGGGAATGTCCGCGAGCTGCGCAGCCAGATCATCCGCGCGGCGAACGAAGCGCGCGAGGGGAGGGAGATCGTTCCGGAACATGTGCGTCTGCCGCCGCGGGCAGCAACTGGTCGTGAAGCGGCCGACGAGGCCGGTCTCAACATCCATGCGACGCTCGCAGAGAACAGAGATCGTCAGATCCGCATGCTCTACGACAAGTACGGCGGGAGCGTGATGCGACTGGCGGAGACGCTTGGCCTGAGCAGGCAGAACGTTTATCTCCATTTGAAGCGCCTCGGGCTCGTGCCGCCACGCCGCCAAGAGAAGGGGGTCCAATGAAAACGTTGAGCCCGCGCGCCGGTACTGACCGGTGCGCGGGCTCGTTGCATTCCTGATGCCGTTATTTCAATAATTTCCCCGCCGTGTATTTGCCCGGGCCGAGCATCGTGATGCCGAGCGCGAGCGCGAAGAGCGCGAGTTCTAGCTCCGATGCGTTCCAACCGCCCTTCGGCCACTTCGCGAAAAGAATGGCGCCGACCATAATGAGCGCAAGCGCCTTGCCGAGCCAGTGCGTCCAGAGGCCGAGGATAACGGCGATGCCGCCGAAGAACTCCACGACCGCAACGAGATACGCGAGCTCGCCTGGCAGGCCGAGCGAACCGAAGAATCCCGCCGTTCCCTCAAGGTTCTGGAGTTTCGCCCAGCCGTGTACGGCGAAGACGCCGCCGAGCGCGAGGCGCATGAGGAGCAGCCCAACGTCCGGGCTTCCGCATGTGTGATCTTTCCAATTCATGGTGCAGGAGATAGGTTCTTCGACCTTTGTGTCAGTATTCCTATTATACCAATATGCCGATGCGTTCTATCCAGATATCGTTTCCGGGCGATACCGCATATAATAGAAGACAATGACGAAACGGAAGACCGCCATATCAGCCACCATCCTCGGAACGCTCATCGTGCTTGGCTATTATTTCTTCGGCATCCGGCCGAAAGGGGACTATGAACACGCGATTGTCACGCTTGGCGGGCAGGAATTTCGCGCAGACATTGCGGATACGGTAGATAAGCAGTCCATCGGGCTCTCCGGTCGGCCGTCCCTTGGCGAACGCGAGGGGATGCTTTTCATCTTTAGCAAGCATGCTCCGCGGACGTTCTGGATGCCGGATATGAATTTCCCTATAGATATCATCTGGATAAAGGACGATGTGGTCGTCGGCTTTGCCGAGAATGCCCAGCCGGAACCGGGCGTGATGATGCTCAATCTGAAGCGTTATTCATCGCCCGAGCCAGTGGATAAGGTGCTTGAGGTCGTCGCCGGAACGGTTTCGCGGCTCGGAGTGAAGGTGGGGGATAGGATTGTGGTAAAATAGAATTGATCTATGCCAGGCATATCCAAAAAGAACGCAAGGACGATATTTGTCGCGTCAATGTTGTTGGCTTACTTCAGTATGTTTATGGGAATTACAGTTCCTTTTTCACCTCTCCGTCCCTACGTCTTCGTTGCTGTGATTTGTTGGATAGTTTTCGCTGCGCTGCCTTCGGTCACACTGTACACGATTGAGGAGATATATGACGTAAAGAATACTTCGGGGAATGGATTGATTGTCGCACACTTTTTCCCGGCCCTGGCATTCCTACGTACAACGTATTTATTATTGACCATGAGCGGGGATGACTTTGGGAATACGATTCCTTCTATTGGACTGATGCTTTTTGAGATAATCCTTTTCCCAATTATTGCTGTGCTGGTTGTAATGATGTATCAGCGATGTTCGCGTATCATTAATAAAAAAATTGTTTAGCATATGTCCCAATGGCAAAAATAGCAATCAACGGATTCGGACGAATTGGGCGGGCATTCTTAAAATTGGCCGTGACGCGGCCGGAATTGGATATTGTCGCGGTGAACGACCTCGGCGACTTGGAGAATCTCGCATACCTCCTCAAATATGACTCTGCGTACGGCCGGTATGATAAGAAGATAGAGACGCGCGAGCACGATGGGAACAAGTATCTCGTCGTGGACGGCAAGGAGATATTATTCATTCAACAAAAGGACGCGACGCAGCTTCCGTGGGGGAGCTTGGGTGTGGATGTTGTCGTGGAGTCAACCGGCGTCTTTGAGAGCTTTGAAAAAGCGCGGGTCCATCAGCAAGCGGGGGCAAAGCGCGTGGTCCTCACGGCGCCAGCGAAGGATGAGGATAGCGCGGATGCGAAGACCATCCTCATGGGCGTGAATCACGACGAGCTCAAGACCTGCACCATGTCCTCCAATGGCTCCTGCACCACGAACTCCGCCTCGCCAGTGATGCAGGTGCTCGTAGAAAAATTAGGCGTGAAAAAAGCATTCCTCAACACCATCCACGGATATACCGCGACGCAGAGCTTGATAGACGGGCCGGTCAAGGGCCATGACTTCCGGCGCGGACGGGCGGCGGCGGTGAATATCACGCCCAGTACGACGGGCGCGGCCATCGCGGTCGCGCGGGTTATCAGTCAGCTCAAGGGAAAGTTTGACGGCGTTGCGATGCGTGTGCCGGTTGTGACCGGTTCGCTTTCGGCCATCACATTCCTTGCGGAGCGTGCGACGAGCGCGGAGGAAGTGAACAAGTTTTTGGAAGACGCGGCGCAAGATGAGCGATGGAGGGGGATACTTTCCGTCACGCGCGACCAGCTGGTCTCAACGGACATCATGGGCGATGCGCATCCAGCCATCGTGGACCTTTCGCTCACGAAAGTTGTTGACGGCGACCTCGTGGCGGTCTATTCGTGGTACGACAATGAGTTCGGGTATACGAATGCGTTGGTCGCGCATGTCGTGAAGGCGGCGGGAGCACTCTAGGCGTTTATGGGAGGAATTTTTACATCTCCTGAGCGCCCCGCCGGTTATCGCGAGGACCCGCTTGCCCGCGCGCAGGGTGGCGTGCGAGCTGGGACCGGGCGCGCGAAGGAACTTGTACGCAAGTTCACCGAATACGGACCCGAAGTCCAGGAGCGCATCATCAGTATGGCGAAACGGATACGCCAGGAATCCGGGAACAGTGGTGAAACGCTTGAAACAAACCTCGAGTCTTTGAACGATATACTGCGCGAGGTGAGAAGCCGTCTTTCGGATGGTTGGACGTACGACGATCTCCTGCGCGAATTCGATCAGGAAATTGCGAAGCGCGAGTCGGAGATCGTACCGCCGGCGCCAGAGACCGCCAACTGATTCCTCGCGCCAGTTCCTAGATTCTAGATACTAACTCCTATTTCTATGCTCATCTACTTCGGCGCGGACCATCGGGGATTTGCTTTGAAAGAGCAACTGAAGCCCTTCGTGCAGGGTATGGGGTACGAAATAGCCGACTTGGGCGCGAAAGCGGAAAATCCCGACGACGACTATCCGGACTATGCAATGGCTGTCGCGCGCGAGGTTGCGGCGGCGCCGACGGAGCGGAAGGGGATTTTGATCTGCGGCTCCGGCGCGGGCATGGCCATCGCGGCGAACAAGTTCCGCGGCGTTCGTGCAGCTCACTCGTCATCGAACGATGAGGCCTATGCGGCTCGACACGACGATAACGCAAATATCCTGGTCATTGCCGCGGATTTTACGAAGCCGGAACTTGCGCAAAGCATGGCGAAGGTGTTTCTCATGACAGAGTTCGGGACCGAAGAGAAATACGCGCGCCGTTTGAAGAAGATAGAAGAGGCCGAGGCGCAAGAGTAGTCCCGAATGTACGAATATTCCGAATTACGAATCCGTATCCATTGACATGAGATCAAGGCCCCATCGGTTACAAAATCATTCACATTCGTAATTCGTTCCAATTCGTATATTCGAGAATACTCTATGGAGATCTACCCCGTCTTGAACTGCCGCGATGCGGGTGAACTGCACGACCACCTGCGGGCGGTGCAGGGATTCCTGCCGTTCGGCAATTGGCTCCATCTTGACGTTGCTGATGCGAAGTTCACGCCGCACAAGACCTGGAACGCGCCTGAGGAGTGGCCGTCCTTCCGCGCGAACTACAATTTGGAAGTGCATTTAATGACGGAAGAGCCGGAGAAGGAAGTGCCGCGATGGCTCGCGGTCGGTGCGCGGCGCGTCATCGTTCATCTTGAAGCATTGACCATGGACGAGCATCATGTGTCGCGGCGTGGCGTTGACGAGCTCATCACCGAGATGCTTGCCGCTTGTTTCCCTGCGAATGCCGAAGTCCTGCTTGCGGTGAGCCCCGAGACGCCCGTCGCGACCGCGCTCCCGTATTTCAAACGCGTGAACGGGGCGCAGGTCCTTGCGGTGAACCCCGGGCTTTCAGGGCAGAAGTTCCAGCAGACCGTGCTCCAGAAAGTAGCGTACTTACGGCAAGCGATACCGGGTGCTACAATTGAAGTCGATGGCGGCATCACGCCGACCGTCGTGCGTCAGGCAAAAGAAGCTGGCGCGACCATCGCGGTCTCTGCGCACTATATTTTCGAGACGGGTGACCCGAAGAAAGCGTATCAAGAGCTTGTTGCCGCCGCGAAAGGTCTTGCGCCGGGCGACCGCGAGATACCCTAGCCTTATTCCATGATGACCGAACACCTGACCGAAAAGAAACTTCGCTTTTTGGAAGACATGGCCATCCGCCTGCGGCGCGATGTTATCGCGATGGTTTCGGGCGCCGGTTCAGGCCACATCGCTGGACCGCTCGGCATGGCCGACATCTTCGCGGCGCTCTACTTTCATATCCTGAAACATAATCCGAAGAAGCCCATGTGGTCCGACCGCGACCGCGTCATCCTTTCGAACGGCCACATCTGCCCGGTGCTCTACGCGGCGCTCGCGCATGCTGGATACTTTCCGGTAGAAGAGCTCAAAACTTTGCGCACAACAGGCACGCGGCTCCAGGGGCATCCGCACCGCGGCGCGCTCCCCGGCGTGGAGACGACATCGGGTCCGCTCGG
>CAZMPQ010000024.1:0-12107 GCA_964568535.1 uncultured Candidatus Saccharibacteria bacterium | reverse complement strand
CGTTCGAGATATTCGTGCGATTTCTGCTCGGGTTGTAAGTAAAACAGCCTCAACGTCCGATGCCAAAAAGCATTGCATGTGCGCAAGGCTCTTTGGTGTTGTGCCCTCGGAGGGAATCGAACCCCCAACGACAGGTTCGAAGCCTGTTGTGATATCCGTTTCACCACGAGGGCGGATATGTCCGTATCATAAAGAAAACAAGCATTTTCGCCAACTGCGGCGGGGTAAGGTAAAATGACTCACAATGTCCGACACCACATTCCTTATCTTTGACCTCGCCGTGCTGGTCTTCTCGGTAATGGTACACGAGATATCGCACGGTTATGTGGCGGAACGCCTCGGCGACCCGACGGCGCGGCACGCGGGACGCCTGACGTTGAAACCCTTGAAGCACATTGACCCCGTGGGTTCCGTACTGCGCCCTGCCGTGCTTCACTTTACCGGGGCACCGATGTTCGGCTGGGCGAAGCCCGTGCCGTACAATCCCGCGAATCTCCGCGATCCGGTCGGCGGGGGAGCAAAGATTGCCGCCGCCGGCCCGCTCTCCAATTTTCTCCTTGCCGCGGTCTTCGGCATGCTCATCCGCGTGTTCTTTGGTTCCGCATCGCCGCAGCTCTTACTGCTCTTCGCGCACATCTCATTCGTGAATATCTGGCTCGGCATCTTCAATCTCTTTCCCATCCCGCCACTCGACGGTTCCAAAGTGCTCTACGCGCTCCTCCCGCGCACGCACGGCAGCTTTGAACTCGTGCAGTTCCTGGAGCGCTACGGCTTCCTTATTCTTATCGGACTCATCTTCTTTCTGGATCTTGGCCCAGTGCTTTCGCCGGCGGCGCGCTTCCTCTTCCGGCTCTTCGCCGGCGATGTGCTCTAAATATCGAGATTTTTCCTGCTTCGGTCCACGTGGTTTGCAGGCCCCATCGAACTCGTGTATGAATAGGGTGACGACACAGCAAGCGCCCTACTCGTGCATTCATGCCCAAGGAGATCGCGTGCATACAACTCTTCGGCAAGGATTGTCCGGCGATGTTCGGCGGGCAGAATCCGCAGGAGTTCTTGGACGCTGTGTGGGAGCATGTGCATAAGGATCCGCGCCATACTGACCTGCAGGACGAACTGCGAAAGATGCGTGAAGGAAGGGTGAAGAAGTGGCAGGACCGCTTAGTGCATCGGTGGACGGAGTGGCAGCAAGACGCGAACATTGCGTAGATCACAAAGGCCGCAATATATTTGAAGCAATATGTCAGACCCAGAACTCATTGAGGAGCTCAAAGTATCGGGGAAGGATGTCGTGGAGACCGTGAAGCGGCTTATCGCGGAAGGAAACGCACGGAAGCTTATCATCAAAAATGAAAAAGGGGAGTCGGTAATGGAGATCCCGCTCGTCGTCGGCGCTGCTGGCGCCGTCATCGCGCCAGTTCTTGCCGCTGTTGGCGCGCTCGCGGCGCTTCTCACCCAGTGCACTATCGTAGTAGTGAAAAAAGAAGAGAGTTAACCTTCTCGTTTTTAGTGAAACCTTACGCGAGAGTACTTCAGCCTCACCGGCGGAGGTTTTTATTCTTGCGGAAGCTTCCGGAAATACCAAAAGCTCGGTCCACGCCGTAGCGAGGTTTTGGTATTGAGAAGCAGGCGCGCGAGTTCGCCGGAAACGAGCGACGCCGGTTCCGCAAGGGTAAAAACCGGAGCACCTGGACAGCGCATGACCCCTCGTGCTATACCGGAAAGCACGTCTATGCAATCTGATATTCCGCGTAGAGCGGAGGTCGGAACGAGCGGAGCCGGTGGGAAGATACGTATTGCGGTCATTATCCTCTTCGCCGTGTTCCTCGTGCTCGGCCTCCTCTTCAAGGGCATCGCCGCCGCTTCCGCGTCGGCGATGTCGTTTTTCTAAGAAGCGATCTATAGGATGCGCAAGAACCAAAAACCCGCCGTCGGCGGGTTTTTGGTTCTTGCGGATATTCCGTTCGGCTACTCCGCCCAGAAAACGTGCGTGACGATCTTCTCGCGGCCGAAATCACGCTCAAAAACGTTCGCACGTCCGCGCGCGTCGCGACGGATGGCTTGGCCCCACTCGGCCATGCTTTCGTAGTCGCCGTTTTCGCGGAGCGTCTGGAGTTCGCCGAGCTGCGTGCGCACACCGGCCAAGAATTGTCCAACGGCGTTCGGCAATGACTGGCCGACAGTCGTTGTGGAATCCAAGTGCGCGTAAATGGATTCGAGCTGCTCAAAGTCATGTGCGTTCGGGTGTTCGTTTGACGGTCCGTACGCGCCGCCGCCATCGGGGTCGTTCGTGTAGTCCATGCACGTGCCGAGGTTTGGCGGACCGAAGCCCTCATCCTGGTGATCAAGGCCGAAGTCGTGCGCGATCTCCTGGCACATCACGAGCCGCCGCCACGCCGGCGTATTGTACGTCGCCGTGTTGAAATACGTATCATTCAGCTTAGTGGAAGCGCGTGTGATGTGGCTTCCTGAAACCCAGATCTGCGCAAGTCCCAGCCAATTGTTATTGCCGTAGGTGTAGTTGCATGCGCGGATCTTGCCTGTTGGAGGATTGCAGCGGCGGCGTTCGCTATTGGTCGTGGAGCCTGCCTCTTTCGTGAGATCGAGGACCGAGGACGCCGACCAATCGCTCAACGCCGTATCAAGATATGTATCCCAGACCGAGGTGACAGAGTCGACGGTTTTGAGCGTGAACGGATTCGCCGTGCGGGCCCAGTGGTACCCGCCCCAGGAATGGCTCGCCCCCGCAATGCCGAACGCAGCGAGCGTGGCGATGGAGCCCGCGGCGATTGAAATTTTGATGATAGAACGCATATATGTTTATGCGATTGGTTTATAACGACCGATGAGTATTGGATAACTGTACCGCGCCCCACCTGAGCGTCAAGAGTGCGGTTTGACCATAAAAAACAAGGTTTCCGGCGGCCCCGTGCGAGCGGGGCCGCCGGAAAAGCGACCTATTCGCGCCGTGCTTCCAAATACAAAAAGAGTGGTATCTCTTTGCGGATGCGGTTCTCTTCCTTCGCGCGCGGGCCCGGCTCGCTCTTCTTGTGCGATATCCACTCTTCAAGCTTCACCACGGCGAATCCGTGCTTCGCGAGCGCTTTCATATATACCTGAAGCGAGCGATGGAAGGAGACCGTTTGTTTGGTATTCGTTGCGCCGCCTTCTCGGGACTGACTCGGATGCATGTCTATCGTCGCACGCGAGTCCGAAAGATACGCGTTCACGCGCCGATATTGCGTCTTCGCCGCTTCGTCCCACTCCCAGCTTGTGCGGCCGGGGATGCGGAACGCCGGATGGTTCATCACGACAAAAAGATGTCCGCTGGGTTTGAGCACGCGGCGGCACTCCGCAAAGACGTCGGCAAAATTTTCTATGTTTTGGATGGCGAGCACGATGACGGCCTTGTCTATGCTCGCGGAGGGTACGAAGGGCATCGCGTGCGCCGGAGCGGCGTGGAATTCCGCATTCTGCGGAACGTTCCTTTTCGCGAGCGCGATGAGCTCTTTACTGATATCGGTTCCGATGACCTTCGCCTTACTATTCGTGAACGCGCGCGAGAACATGCCTTGTCCGCAGGCGATGTCTAAGATCGTTTCGTTCGCATGCGGTTCTACGAGGCGCATGAGGTTCGGGAGGATGACCTTGCTTTGGTACGTATCGCCTGAGCTTGTGAGGAGCTTGTCGTACCAACCGGCGACACCGCCCCAGGATGTTTTCGGTTTTCGTTCCGGCATGGAGTTCAGTATGCCCCGCTTTGCGAGAGGGGACAATGGTCGCTCAGCAAAAATGATGAAGGCGTGGGCCGCTTGTGCGAGCCCACGCCTTCCTTCGCTCCGGCGCGCCGTCCTAGTGGGTGGGCGCGGCGGCGGACGGCTTCACGTTGGGGGCAAACGTCGCCCCCAGCCTCCTCAGCTCCTCCACCGCTGCGAGCTTGCGCTGCTCCGTGTGGGAAAGCTCCTGGCGAGGCTGCTTCGCTGCGTCCGCACGCTTCGTGTTCTTCATTCCACGCTCCTTGCGTTTTGCTGGGCCTTGAGACCCAGCGTCCGGGAAATATACTATCAGAATACATTCATTTTGTCAACTATTACAGTTATGATGGCAAAAGAAATACTAGGGATTTTGCTATGATGAAGGCGTATGCGAACATTCGCCATATCGATCACAATATGGATGTTCCTGATGAGCGCGGTGCCGGTGGTGCTGGCGCAAAGTGACGAGGGCTGGATCATCCCGACCTTCGCGAGCGATATCACGATCCGCGCGGATGGCGTCGTCGCTATTGAGGAGCGCATCGGCGTTGATTTTTTGGGATTGCAAAAACACGGTATCTATCGTGACCTGCCGTATGCGTACTATGAACCGGACGGAAGCACGAGTTATACCGTTCTTGCCATCGAAGAGGTTCTGCAGGACGGCTCGCCTGCTGTTTACGACGTCACGCGAAACAGCAGTCATATGCGAATAAAGATCGGCGACCCCAACCGCACGATCTCCGGCGGGCATTCGTACATCATCCGATACACCGTGACCGGAGCGCTGCGCGGATTTCCCGCCTACGACGAGCTCTATTGGAACGTAACGGGGAACGACTGGCCGGTTCCCATTCTGCACAGTTCGGCGCGCGTGATGTTGCCGGGCCCGGGAATCGTGCAGGCGAGTTGTTACGCGGGCATCCGTGGGAGCACGATACCGTGCGGAACGAGCGAGGCGCAGGAAGATAACGCGTATTTTGCGGAACCGACGACCCTTCCGCCCCGCGGCGGACTGACCATCGCGCTCGGATTCACGAAAGGTCTCGTGCCGCTCCTTACGGCGGACAAGTTCGCGGCGGCCGGCGCGAGCCCGCTCGGCGCCGCGACAATGATGCTCACCGCGGCGCTCACGTTCATCGCGGGTGTCGTGCTTATCACGCGGCGTTGGTGGCGCGTCGGTCGCGACCGTTGGTTCAAACGTTCACCGGCATCGCGAGCGGAGACGCCTGAAGCTGATGCGAAAGAGGAGCCGATGCCGCTCGGCGCGCATGAGACTATCGTTGCGGAGTACGACCCGCCCTCGCGTGAAGCTACGGCAGGGCAGGCCCGCCCCGAACCATTGCGCCCGGCGGAGCTCGGTGTCCTGCGCGATGAAAAGGCAGATACCGTTGACGTCTCCGCGACCATCGTGGATCTTGCGGTGCGCGGGTATTTGGAAATAACAGAAGTGCCGACGCAGACACTCCTCATCTTCAAGGGAACGGACTACGAGCTGAAACGCCTCAAGATGGACGATGTGAAGCTCCTGCCATACGAACGGACGCTCCTCGATGGACTGATGAATATCGGGAACGGAGAGAGCGTTCGCGTGTCCGAGCTCAAAGAAAAGTTCCACACGAAACTGAGCGAGGTGCAGAACATGCTCTACGACCACATGACGAAAGAAGGGTACTTTACTGTGAATCCCGTGACCGCGCGCACGCACCATGCGCTTGTCGCGGCACTTCTGGTCGGGCTCGGCGTCGTCGGCGCGGTGTGGACGGCGCGAGTTGAACTGCTCTTCCCGAGCATCATCCACGCCGCAGCTGCGGGTGCGCTTACGGCAGGACTCGCGCTTGGCGTCGTGCTTTTCGTTGTTGCGCTTCGCGCGATGCCGCAGCGGACGGCGAAAGGGCGCGAGGTCTACCGGAAGATCCGCGGCTATGAGACATATCTCAAAAGCGTGGAGCAATATCGCCAGCAGTTCCACGAGCGCGAAGGCGTCTTCATGCAGGTCCTGCCCTACGTCATCATGTTTGGGCTCACGAAACGCATCGCGAACGCGATGGCCGCGATGGGGGTGAAACCTCCAGCGCCTGCGTGGTACCACTCCACAAATCCTGCGGCGTTCTCATTCACATCGTTCTCGGATTCGCTCGGCTCGTTCTCCGGCGCGGTGTCTACGACCATGGCATCCGCGCCATCGGGGAGCGGAAGCGGCGGCGGAGGATTCTCCGGCGGCGGGGGAGGAGGCGGTGGTGGCGGTTCGTGGTGAAAAAAATAGTGAGCAGTCTGCGGTGAACAATGAGCAGTGAACGAACGATGGAAGAAAGGAGAGATAAATGAGGAAAGTCCGCCCGCGGTTGACACCGTTCTGATGCGAATGTATAACAGTTTTCAGCACGTTCCGTTCTCGCATGCGCTTACTGGTCCATCCACAAGGAGGACGTTTTGGAACAGAGACACTGTCCTGACGCGGAGCTCATCGTCGGTCTCGCATCGCGCGTGCTGGAGGAAGCGCTCTCGCTCGGCCTGTCAGACCACGACCACCGTGGCGGCTACTTCTGCATCGCCGACAACAAGACGGGAGAGCCGCTCGACCTCGTAAAGCTCGGCGAGATGAAGCAGACGAAGGAGGGCCGGTACGAGATGCTGGCGCAGGAGAAAGCGCGGCGGCTCGCCGAGCACTCTGCGCACCGCACGAGCTACGAGTCGCGGAATCCTCAGCTCGACCGGTGGGGTGGCGCCATCAAGGTGAGTCACATTTTCTCGTTCTCCGGTCTCTCCGAGGCGCTCGACGAAGCGCTCGTGCTCGTTGTCGCGCGCGCCTACCTCGGTTGGATGAACGCCGACGTTGGTCGGCAGTGCGACCGCATGGCGGGCATCTCGGGGAACGACACGTACTGGAAGCTCCTCACGAACATCGGCCAGCGCACACGCTTCATCCTGCTCGGCGCCTCGCGCGAGAAGGTGACGGCGTAAACCGGCCCGAAGCGGGCCGGTGAAGCCCCCGGAAAGAAGAAAGGTCTCGCGCAACGCGAACCTTCATCTCCGGGGGCCTTTCTTTTTATAAAACGTTCCTACTTGTTCCCGCTGGTAGGCAGCCCCCCAGCCCGGGATGTATGCTATGGCATACATCCCGGGCTGGAAAATAAACGATACATAAAAAAACAACGGGGGAGCGTGTAGCTCCCCCGAAGGGTCTGGCACGTCCGAAGGCGCGCTATCGTGTGGCGAACGTGATGCGACACTTCTCGCACCACGCCAACTTGCTGAAGAAACCGAGTCGCCGGGTGTTGAGGTTGTTGTGGTGATCGTAGCACACGGGGTACATCCACCCATCGTAGGCGAACCACAGGGCAGTCAAGACATCCACAACAAGCCAGCCGATGACGATCTTCTCCCAAAGCGGCATGCGCCCTCCTTTCAGTGCGTCCGCCGCAGTTGCTGCGGACTAGAGCTCGGTGAACTCCTCAGGGTCTTCGTCCTCGTCGCCGTCATCCGCGAACTGGAGATGCTCCTCCGCGGCATTCAGGAAGACGAGGTGGAGTCGCGGGAAGAACCTACGTTCGGCGAAGAGCGTGAGCGCAGAGAACGTCTTCCACTCCGCAGTGATGTCTGGTTGAGAGACGAGCTGCTTTCGGTCGCGCACGACAACAAGGAACGACTCGTACGAGATGCACTTGTCGTTGGGGTCTGTCTCGTCCATGAGGCGGTAGCAGCGCATGTGGTCCGAAGCATCCATCTCGTAGCCGAACCGCTCCTTCGCGATGCGGCGCACGGCGTCCATGGACGCCTCCGGAACGTCGTTCACGTCCGTCCGCCGTTCGGTGGACGGGAATCCCCATCGCCGGCAGTGCGCCGTCTCGTCCATGGCGTGTTCCACAAGGTACTCGTCCCTCTCGGGGTCGTAGAAGAGCGCGACGATGAACTCTCGCGGCGGAGCGGTGGTGGTCATTGGTCCTCCTTCTTTCGTTGTGTGGCCCGCTGCGGTCGCAGGAGCCGGAGTGCAAGAACGACACAGCACAGAGCGATGCCGAGAGTGATGTGCGCGCGGTACTCCTGCACGGCGAGCGCGAAGATGAAGAACGCGATGGCGCCGACAACGAGGAGCACGACGAGCGCGGCAACGAGCACAGCGAACCCTACGATCTTCAAAATGAGAAAGAGGAGTCGCATCGCACCCGACACGAACGTCAGGGACTTCTGCATGACGCGCCTCCGAACTGCGGACCATTCTACGAGTATTTTACGGCGCGGTCAAACGTATGAGCGCAGCTACCGGTCCTCCGGCGGCCCTTCGGGCTTGCCGATGACTTTGGTGATCTTCGGAATAAGCGTGGCGAAGAGCGAGCGTCTTTCTTTCGGGAGCGGTCGGGCAAGCTTGAGCGTGAGCGTGCTCAATATCCGGGCCGACTCGCTTTCGTCTGTGCGGTTTGCCTGCATGAGTGGCGTGAGGATGTCATCTCCGACGAGTTCGGCAAGCGATCGCGCGAACTCATCATCAAAAAGATCGTGCCCTTCAAGTTTTCCGCGCAGGATAGCATCCCACACGTTATCTTGCGGTATGCCGGTCTCGTGGGAAAGCCGCGCAGCGAGCGTTTCCACGAAGCGCATCGGTAATGCGTAGCCGACCTGTATACGCGCGTTCGGACGGAACATGCGGTCGAACTGCTCTGCGATGTCCGCAGGGGCACCCGTGGCGCGGAGGTATTCCTGCAGGACCTCGCCCGTGTATCGCTGGGTCACGCCCTCATCAAAGAGCTCAAAAAAATATTTTGTTGATGGAGCGTTGCCGTGGTAGGCGATGTGGGCTGTTTGATATCCCGTCGTCCGGATGTCCGTCCTCTTGTCCTCAGGATTGCGACCCGGTTTGGTCTTCCGTTTGTAGGAGGATAAGGCATGTATCTCTTCGTGGATGAGCGTTTTCAAAGCAAGGTATTCCGTAGGAAGACCGAGCCGTTGTGCCTCCTCATCCAGCTGGTCATGATAGAGGCGCGCAAAATTATGATAGGCATCGTATTCGCCAAGCGCTGGCCGGTCTTCTCTCGTGAATTTTCCCTGAGCATCAAAATGTTTCGCGGAGAGAAAGTTCATCTCCTCGCGCGGGATGCCGCACCGTTCGGCGGTCCGCGCAAAGATATCTTTGAGCAGGCGGAAATCAACAGTCTTCACTATTTCCGCCAATTCGGGGTTTTGTGGAACGTTCTGAATATGCTTCTGGCGTGCTTGCTCTTCACGCCACCACGTTTTTGTTGGTTCTTCCGGCGTTCCGTCATCCTTGAATATCTCGCGGTTCGGAGCTCGGGGAGGCATATGCACTAATGGTATATAATGGAAGCGCAATGTCCATCAACCGTCCAATAGCTGCTGGTGCCATACTCATCGCGCTCCTCGTCGCAGTATTTTTCTTGATGCGTTCGCCGGGAGGGGAGCAGGGAGGGGGCGATGTGACTGCGCGGGCGGAAGCGTATTGCGGGAAGTCGGATGTCGCCGCCGTGTTCACCGCAGGCGATACGATAAAAGTGGTCGGGTCACTCCTCGGCGCGGGCGCGACATACTACCGCGCGGATGGGAGCGAGCTCCGATGCCCTGTCGTCGGGCCGGATGCGATGTCTGCGGAATGCAAGGATATCCAGGCGGTGGAATATTGGACGGAGATTTGCAATACTGCGAACAGACGATGAAGCGTCTCGCTGAAAATTTTTTTCACATGCATCGTTCGCCGCGAGTTTTCGCAGGCGCTATGGTGCTCATCGCGCTCGCACTCGCGGTCGTGTTCTCTGTGCTCGCGCGGAATGGCCAGGAGCAAAAATATTTTATGGTTGAACAGCCGTCCAGTGTTCGCCAAGGCGCGGGTTTGTCCTCTACGGGTACGGATTCGGGATATCGGGTGATCCGTACATTTACCATCACCATCCCCACATCTTCTTTTCCGGAGAAAAAGGAATAGGGCACGAAGGGGGCCGTTCGGCGAGGTCTATTTTCGTTTGTCCCGTTCTGCCTCGCGCGCGGCGGCTTGGCGCCGCGCGACGATGTCCATCGTGGCGAACCAGAGCTTGGAAAGTCGGTCGTACTCAGTTCCTTTTGTCTGTGCGAGCGAAGGATAATATTTTTCTCCCGGATGCGTCGCGACGAACTCGTCCCTGAACCGGTCCATCGCCGCGAGTGCGGCGCGATGCAGTTCTGCGGCAAGTATATTGAGCGTTGATTCAGGCCACGGCGTACCGGTATCTTCTGCTACTTGCGCCGCATGGAAGTCGTGCTCCATTGCTGCAACGGTGCGGACGGTTTCGGGAATTTCCGGCTGTGCCGGTTCGTGTTCGTGTCGAGCGGCATCGCGGTGAACGGCGAATTTCGCCCCGCGCGCGAAGCGCGCGGGTTCTGTGTCTGGCGCTTCCGGTTCCGGCAAACGCAACCCCTCGGCCATCTCGCCGAGCGAAAGCTGCTCCGGTTCGTTCTGCGGTGTGGGGTCGCGTCGTGGCATACACCATATACTAGTATGCTTTTTACGCGAGGACAATGAAAAAATATACAACAGGAACCGCTTTTATGAGGTAAATTGGGGTGTAAAACAGCATATGGACAAGATGCAAATAGAGTAGTATAATACCCTTAGTATCGGCTTCGGCCGCATCATTGAAAGTCAGCTAGTGCTGAAGTTGAACAGTGATTTTGCCCGTGAGGGCAGGAAGGAGCGCAACATGCGCAAGATCTTGGCCGCACTGCTCGTTGCCGTGTTCGTTGCCCCCGCCTTCGCGGGGGAGAAGAAGGCGAAGAGCCAGCTGCCTGCGTTCGTGCAGGTGGCTTTCCAGAAGCACCTGAAGCACCTGCAGGCGCTCGACGTCTGCAAGCAGGAGGGCTCCACGCCGTGCTCGGACCGGCTCATCCGGGTCGTCTCCGGCCGCGAAGCTGGGCACTCGTACGGCGTGACCGGACATGCGAAGACCGGAGTGCTCCCGGCGGAGCTCTACGCGGACAGCAACGAGTACAACGCTGCGTGGAACCTGTTCGGTCAGGGCATGGCGGACGATGGGTTGGTCGTCATCGCATCGACGATCATCCACGAGGTCTGCCATGGTCTCGGAGCGGTGGATCCGGAGTGCTACGGTCTCCAGGTCCAGTTCCTCCAGGGTGAGGCCGCGAAGCGACCTTCGGCCATCGTGGACCGGGTCATCGGGAACCACCTCGCGCACATTCAGATGTGCCAAGCGGGCAACCTGCCCGGCTGCGAGAGGCAGATCTCGTCCGCGACTCCTGCCGGAGTCCAGACAGCAGCGCAACGCTGACACAGCCGCTTCGGCGGCGAGAATCCGCGCGACAGCTCTCACTAGGGCCGCGCGGATTTTCATTTTTATTGGTATACTGGGGACAGCAAGGAGTTTCTTTCGGGGTTGTTCCGGTGTGCAAAACGCCGATTTTTCTTTTTGTTTTCATTCATATTCACATCATCTTGCGCCGCAGGGAATAGAAAAAATACGCCATGAGAACGAAGGTGCTGGTTGTAGTTATCGTGCTGATGGTGTCCAGTCTATTTTTCGGCATAGCGCCCAGCGTCAATGCAATTTCGACATTCTGCTACTACACGACGTTCTGCACTGATTCATGTTGGTCCGGCAACTACATAGAATGCAATTGCCCTGGAAACGACATCCCGCAGTGCGTTTACGATTGGGGGTGTGCTTGTAATCCGACGGACGCCTGGTGTGGTCCCTGTATTCCGGGCCCTACATATCCAACCTATCCTACGTATCCGAACTATCCTAGTTACCCCGGCTACCCCGGATATCCTTCCTACCCGCCAACATATCCTGGCTACCCCAATTATCCAACGTATCCCTCATATCCAACCTACCCCTCCTACCCCGTCTATCCAACATATCCGACTTATCCCGCCTATCCACCGAGTTACCCGACGTATCCAACCTACCCCACATATCCGTCCTACCCCGTTTACCCAACGTATCCGGGATACCCATCATATCCACCCTCATACCCCGGCTACCCAACATATCCCACATATCCAAACTACCCCGCGTATCCAACGTATCCAAATTATCCGGCATATCCTACATATCCCAGTTACCCGCCAAGCTACCCACCAACATATCCCGCCTACCCAACCTACCCGGGATATCCAAGCTACCCACCAACATATCCCGGATATCCGGCCTATCCAACATATCCGTCATACCCCCCAACCTACCCCGGCTACCCGGTATATCCCACATATCCCGGATATCCGTCATACCCCCCAAGCTACCCCGCATACCCAACCTACCCTGGTTACCCATCCTACCCACCGAGCTACCCCACCTATCCCAGCTACCCGGTATATCCCACGTATCCCAGCTACCCCACATATCCCTC
>CAZMPQ010000023.1:0-12380 GCA_964568535.1 uncultured Candidatus Saccharibacteria bacterium | reverse complement strand
CGTGGAAACGGAAGTTTGATCCGGTATTCGGCTACTTCAAGGACCGGATGGGCATTGACCCACATGACGTGAGTTTCTATTACGAACTTTCTGCGCGCGGGAAGGATGCGGAGGGGCAGGAATCGGTGCGGCGGCAGCAGTTCACGAATTTTCACGACCTACGCGAAGCGCTTGCGCAAGCGGACGAAGGGCATGTGCAATCATCGGTCGCACTAAAACTTCCGCCGGAATTTTTAGAGAAATTGCATCCGGGCAGGGAGTTTCAGAAGTTTGCCGATGGGTTCGGTATCGTGCGCGAGAATTTAGAAACGGACGCACGGAACGCTGATGATATGTACGCACGGGCGAAGGAGAGCGGCGAACTCGCGCGACTCAAAGAAGAGGATGCAAAAGAACGCGGCGCGGGTACCGAGCGGTCTGATGTTGCGGAACGGCTCCGTGCTGTGCATACCGAGCTTGCCGTGGAGCAAGAGGTGGAGCGTGTTGTCCAGGCGGCAGCGGAGAAGCCGAACGCGCCGGAAAAGCAGGAGCGCGAATTACGCACCGAACTTTCTATGTGGAGGAGAATATATGCGAGCGGCGAGAGCGGTATGCGCGAATGGGAGAAGAAGCACAAGGGATTCTGGAGCCGGCGAAAACTGGAGCGAGCCGTAAAACGCGCTTCGCTCGGGGCGATCCTCGCGCCTGGCGATAGCGAGTTGCCGACGAAAGCCGGCGCGCCCATGGACGCGCTGCACGACGTGGCGAACCGCGAAAATATATTCCGAGACCGTTTGCGTGAGCAGGGTATTACGAACGAACAGGATATTCGCGGGATCTATCGGCTTGAGCAGCACAAAGTTGAGTACGAGCATGCAAAGACGGCGCTTGCGCGGCAGGTACGGCGACAGGAGGTAGAACGTTTACAGAGTGCCGGTGTGTCGCCCGAGGATGCGTTGCGTCAGGCGAACGCAACGTCGTTTGAGGAATTTGTGGTGAAGGAGTCCCTCGAATTGAACCAGTTGAAGCTTGAAACCTGGCCGGTCGCGGAGAAGGGGAAGATTCGGCAGGCGTGGGAGGATTGGCGGGCATGGTATGGCAAGCTTGGGCATTGGAAGCGCGCAGCGGTAGGGGTTGGAGTTGTGGCAGGCATTGCGGGCACTGGAGCGGCGTTCGGAGCCATCGGGGCAGGCACGGCGGCAGTATATGTGGGCCGGCGGGCGGTCGGCGCTGTTGCCGGCGCGTTCGGTGGTGTTGCCGGAGCGAAGCTCGTGGAGCGGTATGTAGCGCCAAAAGCGCAGGCGGAGCTGGAGCGGCTGGATGCCCGCGAACGTGCGTTGGAAGAAAAGATGCGCGGCTTGGAACATGTTGACGCCGAAGTTGCTGTGCAGATGACGAGAGAATTGGATAGAGAATACCAAAGCATTATGGATGCGCGGTACGGCGTTGCGAAACGCCAGGCAATAGCGAAAGCGGCGGGAACGGTGATCGGTGGGTTCGCGCTCGGCGCCGGGACATCGTACGCAGCGGCGCATCTCGGGAATATTGATACGCTCATGCCGCTCGGAAGGCCGAAGACAGGACACATTCCATCGGGACCGAAACCGGTGCCGGAGGTCGTGCATGAAGCGACACCTGCGCCGAAGCCGCGTATTGAAGCGACACCGGAAGTCCGCCCAACGCCGGAGGCGGCGCCGGAACGCTTGCGCGAAACCCCGCGCATCCATGCGGAACAAGCGCCCATCGGCGCGCAGCTTGAGGAACTCGCGACGGTGAAAAAAGGCGAGGGCGCATGGGGACCCGTCCGCCGCCAGCTTCGCGCGCAGCTCACTGCGCACCCGGAACAGTTCGGGTTGAAACCCGAGGACCTCCAGAACGGCGCAAAGGTTCAGCATGCGTTGAACTCGCGCACGACCCAGATATTGAAGGAACTTGGGTTCATCGGACCGAAAGGGACGACGCAGATGGGTATTCATCCTCCGGGAACGAAAATATTCCTCGCGGAGAACGGCGGGTTGCGGATAGAGGGCGGTCACGCATACGACTACGGTGCACATGGGCGCACTGGTGGTGCTGTCTCTGCTGCAGAAGCTGCCCCTCCCGCGCAGCCGGAAACCGCAACCGTTGTGCATCATGAGCCGGTGCCTGCGGAAACGTTGCGGCCCGTGCCCGAGCCGCCGGAAGCTCCGCATATCGCCGAGGTTCCGCAGGACACATCCGGGCGTGTAGTCACGAAACTCTCGTTCCTGGGCGATGCATTACAGCCGGCCGAGGGGTCCGCGCCGACGGCTGTGGAAGTCGCTGCGGCGGCGCAGGAAACGGCTGCGCTTCGCGCCGCTATCGTGCAGGAAGCAACGGCACACTATGCGGATAAGTACAACGCGCTCTCGCCGCTCGGTAAAGAATGCTTCGTGCGTGCCGTGGAGCGCCATGTGGAGGTGTCGAACGGTCGTATGTTACCCGCACAGGTTTTGCGGAGTCCGATGATGTTCGAGATGGACTACGAACTTGCGCAGGCCGTGGGGAACATATCACTGGAAGAATTTTCTGCATTAGAAGAGCTCGGGTTCACAAAAGAAGGCCTCTTCACTGTTGATGTGCGCGGGGATTTCGGGTACGCATCTACGCTACGCGATATGCGTGCGAGCGATGTCGTGAAGAATCTCACGGCGGACGGTGGCGGCATTGACCATGAGAAACTGAATAAGAACGTGAACTTCTTCCTTGGCGGCGGGCGCGGCAGCGGTATTGTTATTGGCGAGCGGCACCTCGCGCTTGCAGAGAAACTTCAAGCATATCTGGAGCATGGCGGAAAGCCGGATGCGACCGTCGCGGAAGCGCTCGTGGACGCCAGATAATTTAGACAAGAACGTCGCCGCGTGCGACAATAGGAACAACGCGTATGCAGGACCCCGTAAAACAAGCGATAGCGGATACGTTGGAACTCCAGAAGCTTCCGGAGAGCCAGCAGATCAAGCTTTTGGAAGGCATCGGCCAGGTGGTCTATGAGGCGGTATTCATGCGCGTGATGGAAGAGTTCGGCGAAGAAGAACAGAAGAAGTTCACCGCGGCGCTGGAGCGCGCGAAAACACCCGATGAGGTCATCTCGTACCTTACGGAACACGTGCCGAACTTCGACCGATTGGTCCAAGAAGAGGTGGAGAAGTTCCGCGAAGACGGCGCGCGATTCTTGGAAAAGCTCGGATAGATCTCAGACCCCATCTCAAAACCCCATCCGCCCGCGATATTGGTGAATTTCAGCGGAGCTAAGGAGCGACGACGAAGCTGTATCCTCTGTGATACTGCGAGGAGGAAGCGACGCAGGAATCCGTTGAAATTCACCATATCCCGAAGGGTTGCGGCGGTTTTGTCGCAGCACTGCGTTGCTCCTCGGAGCCGTAGACCGGGCTATGCCATCCTCGTCGCGCCTTGCGCTCCAACAAAACCGCTTGCAACGCGAGCTGGAGCGGGTTTTGAGATGGGGTCTAGTTTTGACACGGTTTATGGGCGCATATTACAATGCGTGAGCAAATAACACGCATCATCCTATGACAAACTTTTATCGACATCTCTTCTGGGCCATCACGACCCTCATCGTGATATCCATGGTCTTTTCGCTCTTTATGGTTCCGGCGAAGGAACCCGAGCGACTTACGCTGAACCAGTTAGCAGAGAAAGTGAACGCCGGGTCCGTTGCAGAGATCGTTGTTGTCGCGGATGATCTGGAGGTGAAGCTTGCGGACGGAACAAAAGCAGTTTCGCAGAAAGAAGCAGAGGCCGGACTCTCGGAAACGCTCAAAAATTTCGGCGTGACCTCCGAAGCGCTCCAGAAGGTCCAGCTTGGCGTAAAGGCCGAGGAGGGCTGGAAATTCTGGGCAGGCATTCTTATTCCGACGCTTCTGCCCGTCATCATCATCGGCATTATCTTCTGGGTGATGTTCCGGCAGGCGCGGGGCGGGATGAATCAGGCGTTCACCTTCGGCCGTTCCAATATCCGGCTCGCCGTCGGCGGCAAGCAAAAGACGACGTTCAAGGACGTTGCGGGGTTGAAGGAAGCGAAAGAAGAGCTCGTTGAGATCGTTGATTTCTTGAAGAACCCGAAAAAGTTCTTGGACCTTGGCGCAAAGATCCCTCGCGGCGTACTCCTTATGGGTCCGCCGGGGACCGGCAAGACGCTCATCGCCCGCGCGGTCGCCGGTGAAAGCAATGTGCCGTTCTTCAGCATCTCGGCGTCGGAATTCGTTGAGATGTTCGTGGGTGTTGGTGCATCCCGCACGCGAGATGCCTTCGCCATCGCGAAGCGGGCCTCACCCGCCATTCTCTTTATTGATGAAATAGACGCCGTGGGTCGTCAGCGCGGCGCGGGTCTTGGGGGTGGGAACGACGAACGCGAGCAGACCCTGAACCAGATACTCGTGGAGTTAGATGGTTTTGAACGTGATACACGCGTTATCGTGCTTGCGGCGACGAACCGACCGGATATTTTGGACCCGGCGCTTCTTCGCCCCGGTCGTTTTGATCGGCGCGTTATCTTGGACCTGCCCGACCTCGCCTCGCGGGAAGAGATATTGAAGCTCCACGCGCAGGGGAAGCAGATAGAGAAGGGAATTGATATGAAAAAGCTCGCGATCCGCACGCCGGGATTTTCCGGTGCAGACCTCGCGAATTTGATGAACGAAGGCGCTATTCTCGCCGCGAGGCGGAATAAGAAGATCGTTGGTGAGGATGATCTTTTGGAATCAGTAGAGAAGGTATTGCTCGGCCCTGAACGGAAGAGCCGGGTCATCTCGCCGAAAGAGAAGGAGATAACGGCATATCACGAAGGCGGCCATGCGCTTGTTGCTGCCTGCCTCAAAGATTCCGACCCAGTGCACAAAATATCCGTCGTGAGCCGTGGGTTCGCCGGCGGGTATACGCTGAAGCTCCCGAGCGAAGACCGGCATTTGCGAACAAGAAGCCAGCTTATCAGCGATATCGCGATGACGCTTGGCGGCTATATTTCGGAGAAGCTGACGTTCAAGGATGTCTCAACTGGAGCGTCCAATGACCTCAAAGAAGCATCGCACCTCGCGCGGAAACTGGTGACGAAGTACGGTATGAGCGACCTCGGTCCCATCACCTACGGCAAGACGGAGGAAATGGTATTCCTCGGGCGCGAGATAACGACCGAGCGCGACTATTCCGAAGAGGTTGCAGGGAAGATAGACAGCGAAGTGCGGAAGTTCATTGAGCACGCGTACGCCATCGCCGAAAAAGCGCTGAAGGACAACAAGAAAGCGCTCCAGGCCATTGCGGAAAAACTCATTGAAAAAGAAACGCTGGAACAGGAAGAATTCTACGCGCTCTTAAAGCCGTTCAAGTTGAAGCCGGTGGGAGTGTAGGGGCAGAAAGAAAATCGCACCCGTATGTGTGTGCTGAGGGATTGAATGTCGTGAGTCGCTAATTGGTCCGCCTTCGCCAAGGCTTCGGCAGGACATAAGAACCGCTAAGCTCGTACACTCGCTAAGCGATTTCTCATGTGCGCGCTGAGGGATTGCCGCCCAACCGTGTTGGGCGAGCCTCGCCCCGCAAGCGGGGTGGGAACCCCCGACCTCCTCGGTATCCCGCACATAGTGGGCGCACCAGGACTCGAACCTGGGGCCTTCTCGGTGTAAACGAGACGCTCTAACCAACTGAGCTATGCGCCCACTATAGGCGGGATTACGGTTTGTTCACAAAAATTCTAGGTGAAGCTTGAATTTTTGTACAAACCGGGAATAAACGAGTCGCTCTACCAAGCCGACGTTTCGTCGGTTCCCCGACTTCCTCATTGTAATTTGCATATTGTGCGTCGGGGCTGAGCTATGCGCCCAAATTATTTTTTTCACTGACTTGCCCGCCGTAGCCTGGGCGAAGGTGGGGCTAAGCGCGCGTGCCTCCCTATAGTATAGGGAAATCATTCGCTGTCCAATATGGACATGTACGTTATAATGTTTGCACATGAGTGGAGGTTCGGATAGGCAGCCGGGGCGGTGGGATACATTCCTTGCGAGCGTGTTTTTCGTACTTGGATTTTCGGTGGTGTTCTCGCTCGTTGGCGTATTGCTTCAAACAGCGCTTTCGTCATCCGCGTACGTCGTGCAGGAATGGTTGGGGCGCGTTGGCGGCGTCATTATTATTGCATTTGGGCTCTTCACGATGGGATTGTGGACGCCGGAATTCCTCACGCGCGAACATAAGTTCGCGGCACGGACATTCTCGTCGCGGCATCTTACGTCGTTCGTCTTTGGTGCGGCGTTTGCCGTCGGTTGGACGCCATGCGTCTCAGCCGCGCTCGGCGCTATTCTTGCACTTGCGGCGACGAGCCCAGGGAGCGCGTTTTGGCTTCTTGTCGCATACACACTCGGTATCGGCATTCCGTTCCTTATTGTAGGAATATTCGCCGGGGAGGCGGCAGCGCTTATCCGTCGCGCTAGCCCCGCTCTTTTATGGATTCAGCGTGTGTTCGGGCTTTTGCTCGTTGTGCTCGGCATTCTCATATTCGCGGGTGAACTGAACCGCATCGCGAATCTTGAAGCGTTGGCGAATTTCCTCGGTGCGCTGAACCTCGTTTCCGGCGCCGGCGGGGAGATTATGTCATTCAGTTTTGTGAATCTTGGTATTGCCTTCGCGGCCGGGTTGGGCTCCTTCCTTTCACCGTGCATCCTGCCGCTCATTCCGGGGTTTTTGTCATATCTCGCATCTTCCTCCGCTTTTCCTAAAGCTTCGGCGGGACAAGAGCGCGCCAACGCGTAACGTCACATGACTACTCGATTGAACTGGAAACTTATTGCCGCAATCCTCCTTATCGGTGGCATCATTATGTCCATTGAGTTCATGAAGTCACCAGAGCGCGCACAGTATCGCGCGCCGGGGACGAGCGAGATACCATTGGACACGGTGCTGCAGAACCAGGCGGAGTCCGACACGGCATCGTGCGCGAACGGGAGTTGTACGAGCACCAAACCGCTTGCCGAAGATCCGCTCGTGAACACCCCTCCCGCTACCGTGCCGCCACCTGTGCCGCCGCAGCGCATCGCAGAAAAGCAGAAGCAATACAAGCGAGCGCAGGAGATCGTTTCGCCATCGGGTTTTTTAAATCTCCACGCCGGACAGTCATCGCTCCGACTCGCGGATCTCGTCGGCAAAAAGGTCATCCTCGTGGATTTCTGGACCTATTCCTGCATAAACTGCCAGCGCACGACGCCGTACTTGAACGCATGGTACGAGAAATATAAAGGCCAGGGATTGGAGATTGTCGGCATTCACACGCCAGAGTTCATGTTTGAGAAGGACCGCGAGAACGTTGCAGAAGCCATCGCGCGCATGGGCATCAAATATCCGGTCGTGCAGGATAACGATTACGGCACATGGTTTGCCTATGGGAATCGTTACTGGCCGCGGAAGTATCTTGTTGATATTGACGGATTTGTCGTCTACGACCACATCGGCGAAGGGGGATACGAATTGACGGAGAAGCAGATACAACTCGCACTTGCGGAGCGTTCGTTGGTGCTGGGGTTGAACGAAACTATCAAAACCGGCACCGTTACCGCGAACGTGGATACGCCGACCAGCGGACCTATCAGTCCGGAAGTGTATTTCGGTTCCGCGCGGAACGAGTTTTTTGCGAACGGCGTACGGGGCGCGGCGGGGGAGCAGACACTCACGATTTCCGGTGCACCATCCCTCGGTGGGCTTTACCTTCACGGAACGTGGAACCTCGCAGACGAGCATGCCGAGAACCGGACTGCGAGCGCGAAAATCGTCTATCGGTATGTTGCGAAGAACGTGTATTTCGTCGCGAGTGCGTCCGCCGGAGTGAAGGTAACCGTTCTCCGCGATGGCGTGCCCGTCCCGGATGCGTTTGCGGGCGCTGACGTGCAGAACGGGTCTGTGACTGTTCAGTCAGACCGTTTGTACCACCTCATCCGCGAATCGGCGTCGGGCCTGTCCGCCGAAGCTTCAGCGAAGGCGGACGAACACACACTAGAACTCATCATTGAATCACCTGGACTCAAAGCGTTTACCTTTACGTTCGGGTAGTGCGCCCTCGGCAGGACTCGAACCTGCAACCTTGCGGATAGAAGCCGCTTGCGCTATCCAGTTGCGCCACGAGGGCTCGCGCGTTTGATACTAGCCCAAAAATCGGATATGGTGAAGTGCGATACGAGCAGGCGGGCTTGTCCGCCGAAGCTTTAGCGAAGGCGGGCCGTAGTATACCGGTAGTACACGTGTTTTGGGTACACGTAGACCGGGTTCAATTCCCGGCGGCCCGACAAAGAAAAGGTCGGAACATTCGCACGATATATGAAAGGATTTCTTGAATTTATCCGGACGCAGGGAGTTGTGGGGCTCGCCATCGGTTTCATTCTTGGCGGTGCGGTATCAAAACTTGTCACATCGCTCATTGAGAATGTCATCAACCCAATACTGTCGGTCGTCCTTGGCGTGGCATCGGGTCTTGCGATGGCGACGTTCGCCATCGGCCCCGTGGTTCTCAAGTGGGGCGCGTTCCTTACAACGCTCATTGATTTCGCCGTTATTGCCGCGGTCGTCTATTTTGGCGTGAAAGGGTTGGGGTTGGAGAAATTGGATAGACCGAAGGCGTAACAACAAAAAACCGCCGAGAGGCGGTTTTTTGTTTGGCGGCACGATGATAGAATTGTTATATGGGCGGCATACTCAAACACAAGGTCCGCATTGGATGGTCGCCGAATTTTGCGTACGCGATTGGGCTTATTGCCTCAGATGGATGTCTTCATAAGGATGGGAGACATGTTCTATTCGCATCAAAAGACCGCGAAATGATGGAGAATTTTAAGAGCGCACTTGATTTGGATAGTGTAATTATGCCGCATGCACGCGGTGGGGAAATTGAGAAAAAATATTTCCAGCTGTCCTTCAGCGATAAGATATTTCACGAGTATCTCCAAACGATCGGCCTTACGCCGAAGAAATCGAAGACAATACAGTCCGTCACAGTTCCCGATAAGTATTTTGCTGATTTTTTGCGTGGCTTGTTCGATGGCGATGGCTCGTTCTATACATTTTGGGATACGCGATGGCCGAACAGTTTCGGTTATAAAATAACGATCGCTTCGGCGAGTAAGGATTTTCTTGTGTGGCTGAAAGAGAAATTAACTGCGCTCTATGGTGTGCATGGCCATATCAAAGGTGGCATAGGCATGTATGAAATACGATATGTGAAAGGTGACAGCAAGGAGCTATTCCGAAGAATGTATGGACGAAAAGGTACACTATTTCTTCGTCGCAAGTACGAGAAGATGGCAGATGCGTTCGGGCTTGATGAAAGAATTAAAACTGATTATAGTGTCAATCGTCGTTTATTGACTGAGGTAGTGATGCCGCGGTAGCTCAACGGTAGAGCGGGCGCCTGAAGAGCGCTATACGGGTGTTCAACTCACCCCCGCGGCACAGTAAAACAATATCCCCGCCCAGATGGGCGGGGATATTGTTCATGAGCGAGAGAGGCGATCAGTGCGATGTGTGGTTCTTTTTTGTATCTTCGTAGTCGCGCAAGAGCGTGGCAAGCGGTTCGTTCGTTTCACGCAGAGCTTGAAGGGCATCCAGATTCTCAAACCACACGGTCTCATCGCCTGCCGATGGCTTTCGCGCCACGTCTTTGTATCGCTTGACCGCGACGCCGGTCGTGCGTCCGTTCTCGTTTACATATTCGCAATAGAGCGTTGCGTCGCCCCTCTCCAGTTCTTTTTCAAAGGCTTGGATCAACATAATGTCCTCCCTGACGACCTCCTTTGCTGGTGGCACCATTCCTCCCGCCTCTGCGTGCGGGGGTTGATATACTTTCTCGTTCTCCGGATTCGATTGTTTCACGGAGGTAATAACGTAACTCTACTTCTTCAACTTCAAGATAAGCCGCTTTTCCTCCGGCTTCAGCGTTTCAATGACGAACGCGTGCGGTTCGCCGAGCGCAAGCACCTTCTTCATTTCATCTGCACCGCCGAACTCCGAGATGTGAATGAGCCCTTGAATACCGTGGTCAAGATCAATGACCGCGCCGAACGGATTGAACTTGTACACTTTCCCATTCACCTCTTCGCCGGCCTTGTAGCGGTCGCCGACGGTGTCCCACGGATTTGTTTTGAGCGCTTTGAGCGAGAGGAAAACGCGCCCATCGCGGATGTCGATGATCTTCACCTGCGCTGGCTCATTGAGCTTCATGAACTCCTTTGGATTATCAACGATACGATGGTCAATTTCGGAAATGTGGACGAGGCCTTCTATCTGCGGATTGTCGGTGAAGCGGACGAAGACGCCGAAGTCAGCGAGGCCGGAGACGATGCCGTCCACGGTCTGGCCCACGGTGTATTGCTGGAGCAATTCGCGAACGTTCGCGTTCAAGGTCTCGCGCTCGGAGATGATGAGTTTGTTCGTGCGGGGATTCACATTGATGATCTTTACGGAGAACTCCTCGCCGACGAACTTGCGCAGTTCTTCCAGCATCTTTTGCCGGTCGCCGTCCGTGACCTTCGGCTGGTGTTCATTGCCGAGCTGTGAGGTCGGGAGGAACGCTTTGAGCTCAAAGAGGTTCCCGATGAGCCCGCCGGCGTTCGCCGCGAATATCTTCACTTTCACGATCTCGCCCGACTCCAAAAGCTCCTGCGCCTGTTGCCAGACGCGCTGTTTGCCGGCTTCGGCAAGCGACAGTTCGGTATAGCCGTCGCGGCCGTCGAGGTCGGTGACCTTGGCGTGCACCTTCGCGCCCTGTTCCAGGTTCTTTAAAATTTCACGAGCGTTCGACATTTCGACGCCGTAAACAATACCCGTGCCGAAGCGGCCAAGATCAAAATACGCCTCGCGGGAGGTCTGCGCGATGAGCGAAACTTCCACAACGTCTCCCTCACGGATGCGGTTCGTTGCTGCATCGGTTTTCAGGAGCTGCGTCAAGGCGGCGGCCATCTTGTTCTGTTGTGCGATATCGGTTGCCATTGCGGGAAACAGTATACGAAATGGAGCGATGGTATGTCAATCCGTTGGCGCTGAGGAGTAAAAAAGCCCGAGACGACGTCGCCTCGGGCCGATCGAAAAGGATGTGCGGAGCCCCGCCTCAGGACGTATGCTCCCTCGCCTTTCGGCGAGAGCTTCCTCCCTCCCGCTGCCGTTGCGCTCCGCTCGCGGCAGGCATGGGCAAGAAGTCCCGATCGGGCACTGAAAATAGATTACACTTTTGTATCACAAAGTCAAATTTTTCGGTCGACAAGCACCTGATTCTCTGCTACAATATCCACGTTCTCTTCCGCCTATGATCGTAACCTACTTCGGCAACGGCTGTTTCCGCCTCCAGAGCGGGGAGGTTTCCCTGCTGACGAATCCTGCATCGAACCGCCTCAAGGCGGATGTTGTCTTGCGGACCATTGTGGCGCCGAATGTGGAGGCGCCGCCGGAAGAGATCGTGTTTCCCGGCGAGTATGAAGCAAAAAGCATCGAGGTCCGCGGGTGGTCTATCGCGAAGGAGTCCACCGAGAAATATCTGAAGACGGTCTATTTGGTGACTTGGGAAGATATGCGATTTGTGTTTCTGGGGCACGTGTCAGGCATGCCGCCGGACGACGTTATTGAGGAGATCAGCGAGCCGGATGTGCTCTTCGTGCCGACCGGCGAGCATCTGCTCTCGGGGGCGGATGCGGCGAAGCTGATCAAGAAGTTGGAACCGGCAGTTGTTATTCCAAGCTTTTTCAAGAACGCGAACGAGTTCCTGAAGGCGCTGGGGCAGAAAGGGGAGCAGATGGAAAAGTTCGTATTCCGCAAGAAGGATATTGCTGGAGCGAAAGGCCGCATCGTGGTCCTCGAGGCGAAGGGACAATGAGCCACATGCAGCAGCTTCGCGACTGGCTCACCGAGGTCCAGAACGCACGCGACGAAGTAAAGATGAGCATCGTCATCATCGGGACGACAAGCATATTCCTTGTTATCTTTTTCGTGTGGCTTACGTGGTTCAATACCATTGGAACGGTCGCGGAGGTGCCGGCTGGCGGGCAGCTCGCGAACGTGTCCGGTGCGCCGGAGGCGTCGGGATTCTCGGCGTGGGAGAGCGTCAAAGCAGGCGGCGCGGCGCTTTTTGGGGGAGTTATGAACGGCATTCGCGGGTTGGGCGGTATTCTGAACACGCCGCGGAAATATATCATCGAACCGACGGAGTAATCGCGAACAATGCGAATCAATTTGTATGGCGAATATCAATAAACGCGAGATAACAAGCGAGCTCCAGGAATCCTATCTGGACTATGCAATGTCCGTTATTGTTGCGCGCGCCTTGCCGGACGTGCGCGACGGACTGAAGCCCGTGCATCGCCGCATCCTCTACGCGATGAAGGAGCTCGGCCTCGAATATCCCAAGC
>CAZMPQ010000022.1:0-12440 GCA_964568535.1 uncultured Candidatus Saccharibacteria bacterium | reverse complement strand
TCACGGTTCTATCCCGGTGTGAACTTCAGCTCGACCGTTGATGTGTTCGTGCGCGATGCCGCGGCGTACCAGTTGAGCCAGGAGGAACGCTTTGCGGCCTACCCGCCCGCCGTGCAGGCGCAAGCCATTGAGCAGGCGACCGGCGAACTCATGGCGATGTTCGAGGACGCCGTCGGTCTGAACCTCGGCAAGCAGGAGCGGATGGAGAGTGTGACCTATCGGTTCATCATCGGAACGCTGGATGACTGGAATCGGAAATTCGGCGTGAATCTGATCGTCATCTGGGCGGTCATCGCATACTTCGTCCTGCGAAGCGTCGGTGTGCTCTTTTATGGCTTGGTGAGCCTCGTTGGGTTCTTGGTATATCAAATGCTTTTAGCGACGAATTTCATCATTGTTATCGGCGAAACGCGGATACAGCAAACAGTGCAGTATGCGTGAGGAAGCCTGTTGCGCGGAGCGCGGGGCGTGTGTAGGATAACGGCACTCTATGGGCAAGGATTATTACAAGATATTAGGCGTCACGAAGACCGCCACGGAGGAGGACATTAAAAAAGCCTTCCGGAAATTGGCGCACCAGCACCACCCCGATAAAACGAGCGGGGATGAAGCGAAGTTCAAAGAGATAAACGAAGCGTATCAGGTGCTTTCGGACAAGACCAAGCGCGCCCAGTACGACCGCTTCGGAACGGTTGGCGAAGGCGCTGGCGGATTCGGTGGCGCGCACGGGTTCGGCGGCTTCCCGGGCGGGTTCCGCGTGGACTTCGGCGGTGATATGGGCGACCTCTCTGATATCTTTGAGAATTTCTTCGGCGGCGGGGGCGCGCGCCGGGCTGTCTATGAGCGCGGCGCGGACGTAGAGGTCATTGCAGAGATAACGCTCCACGAAGCGTTCCGCGGCGCGATGAAAGAATTCATCGTGGATACGCTCGTGACCTGCGAGACGTGCAAGGGAAAAGGCGGCGACATGTCGGCGGGAACGAAAAAGTGCGAGCGCTGCAACGGGCGCGGGGAAGTGCGCGAGGAACACCGCTCGTTCTTCGGGAACGTGTCGCAGGTGAAGACCTGCTCGGAGTGCCGTGGCGCGGGCGAGCTGCCGCAGAAGATGTGCAAAGCGTGCAGTGGGTCTGGCCGGAAGGAGGGCGAACGGAAAGTGCGCGTGGATATCGTGCCGGGCATCCAGGATGGCCAGCTTATCCAGGTGCGCGGCGCGGGCGAGGCCGGCGACCGGGGGACGGTCACGGGCGACCTTTATTTGAAAGTGAAAGTGCAAAAACACTCGGTATTCTCGCGGACCGGCGATGACCTTGTGGTCAAAAAGGAACTGAAAGTGGTTGACCTTTTGCTCGGGAGAAAAATTGAAGTGCCGACGATGGAAGGAAAGACGCTGAAGCTAGAGATTCCCGCACAGTTCAATCTGAAGGAGAACCTGCGCATCACGGGCGAAGGCATGCCGCGGATGGGCAGTTATGGCAGGGGAGACTTGTTGGTAGACTTTATATTGAAGGCGCCGAAGAAGGTGGACGCGAAGACGGCGAAGGGAGTGGAAGAATTGGAAAAGAATTTGTAAAGGCGTTATTCTTGAAACGCCTTCTGCCCCTGTAGCTCAGTTGGTAGAGCAGCTCCCTTTTAAGGAGACGGTCCCAGGTTCGATCCCTGGCGGGGGCACACCAAACATAATGACCCACCCATAAGTGGGTCATTATGTTTGTCGCCGGAGATCGAACGAGTGGAGGGGGCCGGGGAACCGCGACCGGTTCCCCGTGTCGGAATGAGCGAAGTGGATAAAGAACCGAGGGTTCTCTAAAGCGAACGAAGTGAGCGCGTGAGATCCCTGGCGGGGGCACCAGAATCTGACTTTCCAATCTAGGATGTACGGCAAGCCCCCCCGCCGCTTGTTGCCCCCTCCACAATCCTTGCCAAGTTACATGAGAAAATGCATAATAATTTAACTTTATTCGCAGGTTGCCTACCTCGTTAAAGTGGAACCTTGAAAATCTCAGCAAGGGATAAGGAGAAAATCATGGACAGGACAGTCTTCTCGAAGTTGCCTGAGCTACGAGTTACAGTGAACTCGCGCTGTGAGCGAGCGTGTTTTTTCTGTCGCCCATCGGGTGAGGCGGTTGAGACCACGGCGGGTGCAAGCCTCGATGTTGCAACAATCATAAATGTTGCCAGAATCTGTGAAGGATTTGGTGTTTCGTACATCAAGCTTACTGGTGGCGATCCGGCGCTCTGGCCTCCACTTACAGAGTGCGTGCTGCGACTTAAAAAGGAGACTGGTTGTCGTATCGAGGTTATCTCCCGCCATCCGAGGATAGCATCGTCTGCAGATGCGCTCGTTCGGGCTCACGCGGACATGCTAAACATCAGCATTGACACGCTTGACCCCGATCTTCACCGGAAGATCACGGGGGTGAACGACCTTGACGAAATCCTGGACGCACTTGCAACGTGCATCCGTGTGGGTCTTCCGTGCAAGGTAAACATGGTGGTGCTGAAAGGAGTGAACGATCACGAGATCGATAGGGTAGTTTCCTTCTGCGAATCTGTTGGCGTGAAGGTCCTAAAGCTTCTTGATCTCATGACCGACATTGAGGATGGGACCGAGACTTTTGTCCAGAGGATGCGTCTTTTGGGATTCGGCTCGCTCCGTGCTCTCTATCTACCATTACGGAACATCGCGGAGATCCTCAGAAGGCGGTCGGTGAGGGAGCGGCGCTTCAGACAGCCTGGAGGACTAGGGAATCCGATGCTCGGCTTTACTATGGCCTCTGGCATGGAGGTAATCGTTAAGGATCATCATGCTGGGGCCTGGTATGGATCAATCTGTCGTGGGTGCAAACACTACCCGTGTAGTTCAGCTCTAATGGCTTTGCGACTCACTGCTGACGCACGCCTACAATACTGCCTCTTCCGAGAAGACCTCTGCATCAACACCAAGCTCATTGATTCGCAACGACTTCCCGAAGTCATCGAGGATGCTCTCCGAATGTACGACCAGGCGTCATTCCATCCTGGTCCCGAATAAGCCCAGTCTGAGAGCCTTACCTGGCCACGCGCCGGGTAGGGCTTTCTTTAATCCGCTTGGCGGTTTTTTGAAGCAAGCGCTTCATCTCGTCGATCATGCGCATTGAAGATAACCGTTTTAACTCACTAATATTCCACCATTCGTATCTAGAATGTTCTTCGGAAAGCCGCACTCCGGTATTCGTCGGTTTAGCTAGGAAGTTGAATTGCCGGGCGCTTTTACCATCGGGTGAAACGACGTCGAAGAATCCTATGTAGTCATATAAGTTTGCTATTTGCAACCCTGTTTCTTCGTGAAGTTCACGCCTCATACCGACAATAATATCTTCGCCTGTCTCCAGTCTCCCTCCGGGAATCTCAACATATCCTGGCAGGAAGTCATCTTTCTCGGAACGGTGCACGAGGAGAATCTTGCCTCCCAACAGTATTACAGCTCCTACGAGAATCCGCCCGATTTTTTCCGTTTTAGCCTGTTGCGCCAGGCCAGTAGCGAGTTGTGTCAGCAAAGCGTCTCTTCCCATAGAGTCATAGTCAACAATTTCAACGAACGAGTCAAGAGGATTTTCGCAAGTTTTGCTGTGTTTAAGGCGCGTCCCACGGTTTTGTGGAAGCTCTCGGAGCCACGCCAGGATCGGTGTCGCTTAAGGCGACCTGGCGGGGCGAGAGCGCAGGTCGCAGTTCACCGCTGGAGCGAACTGACGGCCGGTTCCGCAAAACGGTGGGGCGCGCCGAATTATTCACATCACGCGCTTGCATATTCTGCAAGGCAATGTTAGAGTATCCCCGCATGCGAAAGTACCCGGCGGTATTCCTTCTGGTCATCATCGGCGCGGCAGTACTCGCCGGTTTTTTTGTCTATCCGAAAGGTTTCGGCGGAGAGAACCGGCCGTGGCGGCTTGGGCTTGACCTCATCGGCGGTTCGCACCTCGTTTATCGCGTTGATCTTTCGCAGATATCGGGCGATGACCGGGAGTCCGTGCTCGGCGGGTTGCGCGATGTCATTGAACGGCGCGTGAACCTCTTCGGCGTATCCGAACCGCAGATCTATGTGGCGAAGTCAGGAGAGAATTCCGAGCTCATCGTGGAGCTCGCGGGCGTGCAGAACGTGAAGGACGCCATCAAGCAGATCGGCGAGACGCCGCTCTTGGATTTCCGCGAGGTCGTGCAAGTAGGTACGAGCACGAGCTTCACCTATACGAACCTCACCGGCCGCTTCATTACGGGCGCGCAGCTGGAGTTCGGCGGCGCGGCGGGAACGGCACCGCAGGTGAGCTTGAAGTTCAACGAGGAAGGCGCCGGCATTTTTGAGAAGATAACCGAAGCGAACATCGGAAAACCGCTCGCGGTCTTTTTGGATAATAACCTCATCACCGCACCGGTTGTACAGGATAAGATATCGGGCGGCGAGGCGGTCATCACCGGCAGGTTCTCGCTTGACGAAGCGAAGACGCTCGTTGAGCGATTCAACGCCGGCGCGCTGCCCGCGCCTATCACGCTCGTGGACCAATTGACCGTGAGCCCAACCTTGGGCGCCGACTCGCTTCGCGCGGCTATCGTTGCGGGCGTTATCGGCACGGCGCTCGTCGCGCTCTTTATGATCATGTACTACGGCGTCCTCGGCGTCTTTGCCGCGTTCGCGCTTGCTATCTATATTCTTCTTACACTCTCCGTCTTTAAGCTCGTGCCCGTCACGATGACCCTGGCGGGCGTCGCCGGATTCATTATGACCATCGGCATGGCCGTTGACGCGAACATCCTCATCTTCGAACGCATCAAGGAAGAGAAGAAAAAGGGCTTGTCACAGATGGCAGCCGTTCGCGAGGGGTTCGTCCGGGCATGGCCCTCCATCCGGGATTCCAACACGTCTTCTATTATCACTGCCATCATCCTCTATTTCTTCACGTCGAGTTTCCTCAAGGGATTTGCGCTCACGCTCCTTTTGGGCGTTATCACGAGCTTGTTCAGCGCCATCACCACGACACGGCTCTTTCTGACTGTGTTCTTAAAGGATAGCCAAGCGGAGATAGCAAAGAGCAAATAGCAAATCGCAAAAAGCACAACGTTCATGTTAAATATCATTGGCAACAAAAATACGTTCCTCAGCATTTCATTCGCGCTCATCGCAGTGTCCATTGCGGCTATCGCCATCTTCGGGTTCCGCGAGGGGATAGACTTCCGCGGCGGAACGCTCTGGAGCATTTCGGTGTCCGATGCCGCAGTGACGGTTGAAGATATTGAACGCGCATTCCGCGACGATATCGGCGCGACGGATCTCCATATCACACGAGATGCCTCTGGCGGTTTTCTCGTGAAGCTTCCGGCGCTCGACGAGGCGGACCACGCGACCTATAGTGCGAAGCTCACCGCGAAGTTCCCCGGATTGGAGGAGCGGAGCTTCCAGTCCATCGGCCCATCGGTGGGCGCCGAACTGCGCAAGAATGCCCTGATCGCCATCGCGCTCGTCCTCGTGGGCATCTCGCTTTACATCGCATTCGCATTCCGCAAAGTGATGCGTCCGGTCTCGTCGTGGACGTACGGCTGGATAACGCTCGTCACGCTCTTTCATGACGTTGCGATCCCTGCCGGTATGCTCGCAGCGCTTGGCCGATACAAGGGGATAGAGATAGACGGCAACTTCGTCGTGGCGCTCTTGGTCGTGATGGGTTTTTCCGTGCATGACACTATCGTCGTCTTTGACCGCATCCGTGAGAACCTGTTCCAGGACCGTGGCAAGAGCTCGTTCGCGAAGGTGGTGAACGATAGCGTGAACCAGACCATCGCGCGCTCCGTGAACACGTCGTTTACGCTCATCTTGGTCCTCCTCGCGCTCTGGATAGCGGGCCCGGCGACCCTGCAGTACTTCATTTTGACCCTCTTGGTAGGCGTAACGATAGGTATCTACTCCTCCGTTTTCATGGCAAGCCCTTTGCTCGTACTCTGGCAGCAGGTCCGTGGCCGGAGGGCGGGGTAGGGGGCCATATACCCCCTGGTCGGAGGGGGTATCCCGGGGTGCTTGACTTCAAAACCCCCATAAGTTATAATAACCCTAATCAAATCTATGGTTTCCACAGCAAAGGTTTTCGGGCCCTTGTGGGAGGGTCTTTCAGCCAGGCAAAAGGAGGTCCTTACCGGCCGTTTTGGGCTTGAAAAATCAGGCGAACCGCTGACGTTGGCAGCCATCGGCGAGAAGTATGGGGTGACGCGGGAACGGGTCCGCCAGATAGAGGCGTCCGCCCTTGCGGAGCTTCGGGGGAAGATCGCGAAGGACGCGGTCTCGCAGGACATCATTGCTCGGGCGAAAAAGTACCTGAAGGACCTGGGCGGCGTTGCGCCGCGCGAGGCGCTTCTCGCGCACGTCAACACCTTCGTGGACGGCATGAAAGAGAACCATATGAATTTCTTTTTGGAAGCATCACGCGCGTTCTTCTATCACGCTGAAGACAAGCAATTCCGCCCGTTCTATTACCTGGACAAAGAAAGTTTGAAAACAGCATCGGCGTTCATTCAGCAATGGGCGGCGCAGCTTCGCGGCAAGCGGGCGACCGCAATGGGTGGCGGGTATCAGGCCGAACTTGCGGCGTATGTGAAGAAGAACGGTGTTCCGGCAGAACACGCAGAGGCATACCTCAGCATCTCCAAGAAAGTTGGCGTGAATGCGTACGGTGATATGGGGCTTACCGAATGGGCGGAGATACAGCCGAAGACCGTGCGTGACCGCATCTATTTGGCGTTGAAGAAAGAGGGAAAACCGCTCCACTTCCGTAACATCGCGACGCTCATCAACGAACGGACAACGAAAGCGAAGATGGCATCCGCACCGACGGTCCATAACGAGCTCATCAAGGACGGCCGGTTCGTACTGGTCGGCCGGGGCATGTATGCGCTTGCCGAGCACGGCTATGAACCGGGAACGGCGCGCGAGGTCATCCATCGCATCCTGAAGCGGCAAGGTCCGCTTCGCCCGCGGGACGTGATGCTTGCGGTGCAGAAGGAGCGTTTCTTCAAGCAGAACACCATTCTCGTGAACCTGCAGAACAAGCAGTTCTTCCGCCGGCAGCCGGACGGAACGTATAAGGTTCGAGAAGCGTAATAAGAAACACAAAGGCCCCGCAACGGGGCCTTTGTGTTTGTCGTGTGGTAAAATAAGCGTATCGGGGCGCAGACGCAGCCTCGGGTTTTCTATGGATGTGTTCCTGAACATCATTGGTCAGCTCTGGACGTTCTTTTGGCCGTTCATCGGTTTTGTGGTGCTCACGAAGATGGCCACGACGACCTGGCTCTTCTGGAAGCAGGAGATGTTCAAGCGGATGGACAATGTCCTTTTTGAGATACGGATGCCGCGGGAGGTGAAGAAGAACCCGCAGGCGATGGAGCAGGTTTTCACGGCCATCTATGCGCTGCGGAACTCTGCCGGCGATATCGGCGAGACATGGCGGGACGGTGAGATACCGCGTTCCTTTGCGATAGAGATCGTGAGCTTCGGCGGGGAGATACACTTCTACTTCCGCTGCTACTGGAAATCTGCGCCGCTCGTGAAGGCCGCGTTCTTCTCGTACTATCCGGACATCGAGCTCGTGCCGCAGGATACGGACTACGTGACGCGTTTGCCCGACGACATACGCGAGATGAACGCGCAAGGGTACGAGATGTACAGCACAGAGCTCTTGCTTTCGAAGCCCGGCGCCTATCCCATCCGCACCTATCACGATTTTGAGACGCCGGACGAGGAGAATCAGCACGATCCCATGGGAACGCTCGTGGAGTTCCTGGGACAGGTGCAGCGCGAGCAGATCGTGGCTATCCAGATGCTGCTTATCCCAGCGGATCCGAAGTGGCACGAGAAGTACGAGCCACTGCTCCAAAAATTGAAAGAAAGCCAGTCGGCGAAGGGGACGAATGGCGGCGCGAAGAAATCCGCAACACGCACGTGGGACTTCTCGGCCGGACCACTGCCCATCTTGGGCGTGAAAGCGGACGAGAAAAAGGACGAGTCGCCGTTCAAAGCGTTCCTCCGGACGCCGGGCGAGACGGACCTTCTGGAAAAAGTGGAAGAGAATCTTTCAAAGCCTGCGTTTGACACGCTCATCCGATTCTTATACTTCTCGCCGAAGCCGCTCTACTACGACAGCTTCGCGAAGCGCGGCGTCATCGGTTCGTTGAACCAGTACTCCGCGCAGGGACTGAACTCCTTCCGCGCGAATAACTATATGATCACACTGACGAAAGGTATCGTAAGGCCGTATGTTTTCCCGAAGACCCGCGCCATCTTGAAGAAAGAGCGGGCCATCTACAACTACAAACACCGCGTCGTGCCGCCCTTGTCGCTCTGGGGCCGCATCATGACCTCGCATCCGCTCAACTGGAACTTTTACTCGCAGACCTTTGAGCTCACCACGGAGTGTCTCGCGACCATCTTCCATCCGCCGACGAAGATCGTGGTTACGACGCCGCACATGATACGCGCCGACAGCCGCAAAGCCGGCCCGCCCGCGGGACTTGCCATCTTCGGCGATGAAAAGGACGTGGAAAGGTTCCGTTGATGCACGACTGACCTATGGAGAACATTCCGCCAGGGTTCGTTCGGGTGATGGATACGCTGTGGTTCGCGTTCTCCGGATTGCGCGCGTTCTTCATTGTTGTGGATGTACTGCTCGTTGGCGTGTTGATTTATGCATTCATCGGCGCGTTCGAAGTGCGGCCGAAGTTCCATAAGAGCCCGTTCCGTAAAAAGAAGGTCATCACGCTCCGGCAGACCGTTTTCCGTGAGAAGTGGAAGAACGTTCAGAAGAAATTCCACGGCGGCTCGCCCGAGGCGATGCGCATCACGATCATCGAAGCAGATGCGCTTGCCGACGAGGCGCTGAAGCAGATGGGTTTGAAAGGCGACACGATGGCAGACCGTTTGAGCCGGTTGGACGCCGACGACGTGCCGTCGCTCCAGCGCATCTGGCGGGCGCATCGCTTGCGGAACGACATCGTACACCGTGCGGGGTTCTCGTTCCCGCCGGAGGACGCGCAGGCTGCGCTCGCAGATATTGAAGCATTCATGCAGGACATCGGGGCACTCTAGGGCCATAATGCGAATGCAAAGGGCAATATCCGAATATGACGAATGAAACAGGACAGCGAGAACTGATTGGGTACTCACAAGACTTGATATATTCGTATATTAAAAAAAGATTCGTATATTCGGGAATACTCCATGCCTGAAGAGGTCAAATTACAGCTCGTCAAACGCGCGCCGCCGCCACCCCAGCTTCCCATGCTCGGACAGACGGACCCGACGCACGCCTGTTTTTTTGGGCGCACGAACTATATCGCCGCGCTTGAAGAGAAGCGCTACATCTTCGGCATCAAACGCGAGGACCGTCGCCGGCATATGTATGTGGTTGGCAAAAGCGGCGTCGGCAAGTCCAAGATGTTGGAGCTTTTGATCCGGCAGGACATCGCTTACGGCAAGGGCGTGTGTGTCATCGACCCACACGGCGAGCTCATTGATGACATCATGCCGTTCATCCCCGAGAACCGCGTGAACGATGTCTGTCTCATCGACCCGTCAGACCGCGAGTTCGCAGCGTCTTTCAATCCGCTGGCAAACATCGACCCCGAGTTCAAGCACCAGCTGACGCAGGGGCTCATTGAAGTCATGAAGCGGCAATTCGCGGCGAACTGGAAACCGCGATTGGAGCACGTGTTCCGCTTTACCTGCCTTGCGCTCTTGGACTATCCGCACGCGACGATGCGCGGGATGATATCCATGCTCACGGACCGCAACTACCGCCAGAAGGTCATCGAATATATCGAGGACGACATGGTGAAGCGTTTCTGGGCCATTGAGTTCGCCGACTGGTCGGAGAAGTTCGACACGACGGCGATTATCCCGCTCGTCAATAAGCTCGGGCAGTTCCTCTCGGACCCCATGCTGCGGAATATCTTTGGCCAGAAAGAGAACAAAATAGATTTTGAGGAATTGATGGAGAAGCAGAAGATCGTGCTCATCAATCTTTCCAAGGGGAAGATCGGCGAGGAAAATTCCAGCTTCTTCGGCTCAATGTTCATTACGAAGATAAAACAGGCAGGCATGGCGCGCGCGCACATTCCCGCGAAGGAGCGCAAGGATTTCTATCTCTATGTGGACGAGTTCCAGAACGTCGTGACCGAAACCTTCCAGCACCTGATGAGCGAAGCGAGAAAATACGGGCTCTGTCTCACGCTCGCGCACCAGTACATCACACAGCTCATCCCGACCGTCCGCTCGGCGGTGATGGGGAACGTCGGTACGCTCGTCATCTTCCGCGTGGGCGGCGAGGATGCCGCAAAATTGGAGCAAGAAATGACCCCCATATTCAAGGCGAAGGACATGATAAACCTCGGTCGGCAAGAGTTCTATATCAAGCTCATGATAGACGGCGAGGTGTACGACCCATTTTCTGCAGAGACCTTGAAGGTTATGCCGGCGACGCATCCGGACTTCACGAAGCGCATCATTGAGGCATCACGGCGGCAGTATTCCATGCCGGCGGACGCGGCACGAAAGCTTATCGCGGAAGAGGAGGCGAGCATTATCCGCAGCGCGGCGGAGAAAGCTGCCATCGTTGGTTCGACGGGCTCACCACAAGGTGGGGGGAAGAAGGGGGAGAAGGCCACGGCAAGCGACACGCCGGAGCCGCTTATCTAGTCGGTATCGGGTATCAAGTATCAAGCGTCAGGACATTCGTGTTAGAGTAGACGCATGAATACCGAGGCGAGAACCTGTCAATCGTGTAAGAGCCAGTTCGTGATAGAGCCGGACGATTTTGCGTTCTATGAAAAGATGAAGGTCCCGCCGCCGACGTGGTGCCCGGAGTGCCGGATGCTCCGGCGGTTCGTATGGCGGAACGAGCACAACCTTTTTCGCCGGCCGGACGCGAACGATGGGAAAGAAGTGTTTTCCTCGGTCCATCGTGCCGCATCGCTCAAGACGTACGAGTTGCCTTTCTGGGATTCCGATCAGTGGGACCCGATGGAATATGGTCGGGAATATGACTTCTCGCGGCCGTTTTTCGGACAGTTCCGTGAATTGCTGTATGCCATGCCGTGGCCAGCGCGGAGCGTTATTAATGGAGTAAATTCTGAGTATTCGGATAAGGCGACGAACATCAAAAATTGCTACCTTTGCTTCAACGTCACGGGTGGGGAGAACTGCGCGTATGGCATCGGGATGGTTGGCGTGAAGGATAGCGTTGATGTTTATCAAGCGCGCCATTCGGAGCTCTGTTACGACAACTTCATGGCCGATGAAGCATATCGCGTGTTTTTCTCGGTGAATGTTGAGGATTCCACCGATATCTGGTTCTCACGGAATCTCATCGGATGCAATAACTGTTTCGGATGCGTGAATCTGCGCAATAAGTCCTACTATATTTTCAACAAACCGCACTCCAAAGAAGCATACAAAGAGTTCATGGCACAGTGGACATCAGGTTCGCATCGCGCTGTCGCGGACACGAAAAAGCGGGCACAGGAGCTGTGGCTAAAGGAGCCGATGCGATTCACACTCGCCATCAATGTTGCGAATTCCACCGGCGAACACATTGAGCACTCAAAAAATCTACACCAATGCTTCAATGTGCACGAAGCAGAGAACTTGAAGTATTGCCAGTTTCTCGACGGTCCGGTCACCGACTCCTATGATTATACTGTTTGGGGAGCGGGGGCGTCCCTGATGTATGAAGCAATGGAATGCGGCATTGAATGTGCTGAATTGAAGTTCGTAATGAATATCTATCCATCGAGCCAAGCGCTGGAATATTGCAATATGTGTCGCGCCTCCTCAAACCTCTTCGGCTGCGTTGGCCTCAAAAAGAAACAATACTGCATCCTGAACAAGCAATATACGAAAGAGGAATATTTCAAACTGCGCGAGAAGATAATCCAACACATGCAGGAGATGCCGTATGCCGACAAGCAGGGGAGAGTATATACCTACGGCGAGTTTTTCCCGCCGGAGTTTTCACCCTTCGCATACAACGAAACCATCGCACAGGACTTTTTCCCGCTCACGAAAGGAGAAGCGGAAAAGAAAGGATATCTTTGGCGCGAGCCGGAGCGGCGGGAGTACGAGGCGACAATGCAGGCGGCGGACATCCCGGACGATATCAAAGACGTTCAAGACGATATCCTCAAAGCCATCATCGCGTGCGCGGACTGCAAGAAGCCGTATCGCATCATCCCGATGGAGCTGCAGTTCTATCGCCGTATTCCGTTGCCTATTCCGCGCAAATGCCCCGAATGTCGGTTTGGAGACCGGTTCAAGTTCGTGAACCCGCCGAAGTTCTGGCCGGCGAAGTGCCAATGCGCGGGAAAGACCGACGACCGGAAGCTCTACACGAACCAGAGCGGCGGCCACACGCACGGTGCGGATCACTGCC
>CAZMPQ010000021.1:2393-13041 GCA_964568535.1 uncultured Candidatus Saccharibacteria bacterium | reverse complement strand
AAAAACTTGGGAGGGGTGAATTTATTTTTTATTTTGTAACTCGACTCTAAGCACGTCCGCCACAAGTTTTCTCCCTGAAGATACCGTTCTGCGAACGCCCGACCTTGATGTTTCTGGGATGCAAAACACCCTCGTTCGGCGTAAACAGCCGAACGAGGGTGTTCTCCCCGCCCAATAACCAAAAGAGTGAAGGGTATCCTTCCGGCAGCTCCGGCCGGATTGATTGCTCTGCATGATGTGTTGAAAAAGATTGTAAAAACGTTCTCGGACTCCCGCACGAGACGCGCTCGGCGATACGGAACCGCCTCCGTCACGAAAATGACGGAAGCGTGTATTCTAGGGGCGAGGCCTATGGAGGGTCAAGGAAATTTTCGCACTTTCTGTGTATAACTTGTTGACCCTTGCGCGCATTGTGACGCTGTATGCCTGCGACGCGTTGAAATATCGAAATATGGACACTGCCGATCAAAAACTCGCCCATTCTCCGAACGGTACTATGCTATAGCATAGTACCGTGCTCGCTTCTCATTATCGTTCCCGTCATCTCGCCGTCCTCCGCCGCGGATGTATGCTATAGCATACATCCGCGGCGGGACGTCTCTCCCTTAGGCAGACCAAAAAAAATATACAAAAACCCCTTCGCGGGGTTTGTATAATATATATGAGCAACAAGAGGATCTCCGGACACGGGCGTTCAATGCAGGGAAACTGCCGGATCGCTCCGACAATCATTGAACGCCCATGTCTGGAGGGTTCGACGGGGAACCTGCTCCCATCTCAAATAGCGCGGATATGATAGCATACGCTTGACATATTGTCAAACCCCGTGGTCTTTGTGTTTTTCGGGTGTTTTTCGGGGCTGGGAAGCTTTGCTTCCCAGCCCCGTTACATCCCGCGCACTGCGCGGCATTACTCACTCCTTCCAGATCTCATCAAGGAACCGCGGCTCCAGCCCCTTGAGCTTGAGCATTCCGCGAAGGTACTTGCGCACCTCCGTTTCCCATCCCGGCGGACGGGAAAGCGCGTGCATCCTGATGCATGTCGCGATGTCCGCGTGTTGGTCGAGGGTAAAGTGCGACGCCTTCGTGACGTTGCTGTATCCGCCGTCGCGGATGAGATTCGCGAAGTCGACGAACCAGATCACGCACCACACATCGTCCTGCGCCGGCCCCGCAAAGAGAAAGTTCACCGCCTCGCGGATGCCCCATGCCAGGTCCGCAGCCATCCCATCGGGCGATTCATCCCGCTCCGCGCGGCCGATGGCTTCCACAAGCTCGCTCTCCAACCCCCGTGACCGATAGAGGTCGCGCAGCTTCTCGCGAACGACCGCCCCGCGAATGCTGGGCGAGTACGTGCGGACGATGTCTTCCAGCTCACGCCGGATGTGCGACGCCTGCTTCGGCATAAGCGGCACACAAGCCGTGTAACCGCCACGGTGCGCCTGCGTGATGAGCTCATGCACAAGCCCAAGCGCGTACCGGAAGTCGTGCGTTCTTCCCATTTCCTGCACAAGGAAGTTCGTACGTTCGCGTAACGCGTACGCGATGTGCCCGAGTATCGAACCCGACGTCACAGTTCCTTCCATGCAAGCTCCCTCCATTCATCCGGATATCGGACGACTTGAAGCAACGCAACAGGTTGCTGCGTTCTCTTATAAATCACCTGACCCGCCCCGTCAAACAAAGACAAACTCGCAACCATATCATCGAGAGTCTTGAGCAGAGCACCCTGCGCACGTTCGTGGCCCCTCCCCACTCGGATGTATGCTATAGCATACATCGAAGTACGGGCCTCAACTTCATTACAGGAAATGACTACAGAGGATCTACACCTAATCGGATGTATGCTATAGCATACATCCGATTAGGCCTTGCGTGGGCTTCACTCAACACCGCACACGAAATTTTCCATTGCAAACCGTCTCCCCTGCACGAATGTATGCTATAGCATACATTCGTGCAGGGATGTATACTGCCCGACATGGCGAAGATGCAAAACAAAAACAAAAAGAACGAGCCGAATATTCCCCTGCTCAGCACCTTTTCATCTCGGAAGACCTGGGAGGTGAGCGCGTGGAATGCCTTTGTGAAACATATCTCCGGCCGAGCGCACATGAACGAAACGCGGGCATTTCTTGACCTTGTGCTTACGCCCACAGAACGAAAAAATATACTTCTGCGCGCGACTGCTATTGCACGACTACAGAACGGCATAGGCCCAAGCGAAGTATCCAAGGAGCTCTGGCTTACCCGGCAGACTATCAGTGCTATTAAGAAAGCAATCCGCGAGCGTTCGTATCGGAGCTACAACGAACGCGGCAAAACCGAGCGCAAGGAGAGAGCGCTCGGCAGCATTCTACCCGAACGGAAACCCTATCGCCGGCGCGTGCGCACAAAATACGGCGTTATCGAGATGCGGCCGTTTTAGGATCCTGGCGTTTTCGCGTCCACTGCGCACTACTCCTGCGACGTACCCCACTCGGATGTATGCTATAGCATACATCCGAGTGGGGTGATAATGAGCTAATATTAGCCGTGCCTGATGACCATCACGTCGCCGTCTTGCACCACGTAGTCCTTTCCCTCAAGCCGCATCTTCCCTTTTTGTTTCGCGTTCGCCCACGAGCCTGTCTCCACGAGCGCGGCATACGGCACCACTTCCGCACGGATGAACTTCTGCTCAAAGTCGGTGTGGATGACGCCCGCCGCTTGCGGCGCCTTCATCCCCCGCTCAATGGTCCACGCGCGGGTTTCGTCCTCGCCGGTCGTGAGAAAGCTGATGAGATTTAAAACGGCGTACGCCTTCACGATGAGCGGCGAAAGATCTGCGGCTTTGCCGAGGTCCATCACCAGATAATCCGCGCCGAGCTTCTTTATTTCCTCTAGAAGCCCCGGCGGCAGGTCCGCATCAGTACCATTCAGAAGATAGAGCGCCTTTTTCGCCGTCAGTAGATTCATTCCGCGGATATCGGGATGCTCGTTCACCAGCGCCACCATTTCACTTGATGCCGCAAGCGGCGTGCCTGCCGCAAGATATGCTTTTATCCTCTGCAGGGCGTCACGAAGTGCAATAGCTTCCTTTTTTCCCGTCCGAGCCTCTCCTTCGGCTTTGTCGAGCCGCCGCTCAACGCTTTCCATATCTTTTAAGGCAAGTTCCGTATGCAAAATGCCCATATCGCGGAGCGCGTCCACGGAATTTTCCACGTGCACCACTTCGTCGCCCTTGAAGACGCGCAAGACCATGACGATTGCCTGCGTCTCACGGATGTGCGTCAGGAATTGATTGCCGAGCCCTTCGCCGGTTGATGCGCCCTTCACGAGCCCTGCGATATCGTAGAACTCCACGACCGCCGGTATCTTCTTTTTGGAATGCGAAAGTTCGGTGAGCTTGTCCACGCGCTCATCCGGCACGGCAACAACGCCGACGTTCGGGTCTATCGTCGCGAAGGGATAGTTCGCCGCAAGCACATTCTGCTTCGTGAGCAGATTGAAGAGTGTGGATTTCCCGACGTTCGGGAGCCCGACAATGCCGATGGATAATTTCATAGAGTGGTCCCGAATATACGAATCATGGGCAAATATACGAATGACATTTATTTCTTATCGTAGGAACTTCGCGATTTTCTTATAGATGCGCGGTTTTGTAAACCACGAGGATGACCCATGCCCGCCGCGTTTGAAAAGCACAAGCTTCGCGCCGGTCTTTTTCGCAAATTTCACTGACGGCTGATACCGAACTATCTTGTCATCTCTCATGTGGATGATAAGGAGCTTCCTGCCGTCAACGCTCTTTGCGTGGGGCATCGGATTATAGAACGTACCGGTCGCCAGTTTTCGCCAGTCCGCATCGGAGAACCGATACGCATCACCGAACCCCTCGCGAGTGAACTTGCGGGACCATTCTAATGTATGTCCGCGTTGGACGTGATCGCGCCACTCCACAACGGGCGAAAGCGCGACTGCTTTCGTAACTCGCGGACTTTTACTCGCAAGAATGGCTGCTGCACCGCCGAAACTCACTCCAAAAACATATACGCGGTCCGGTCGAACGACGCGGCGCGCATGGTCCGGAATATCGGTGAATCCGCGAGGCAATTGTTCGATGATATCCAGAACGTCCTTTTCGTGGGAACGACGCAGGAATCGTCCCCCGCTTTCCCACGTGCCGCGGTAGCGGAAACGGAAAACCCAATACCCCTTCTTCGCCCAGAATTCCAATAAGCTCGGACCCGATGGCCCACCATGAAGTCCGGGGCAGAAAATAATAACGCGCTCCTGTTTCGGTTTCTTGCGTGTAAGCGGAGGAAAGAACTCCGCAACAATATCCTTTTTGAATCGAGTCCGATAGGGGTACATATCGCTATAAGCCTATCACGTGGTGCGTATCTTTTTTCGTGTCTATCTCCACGAGCGTGTGATTATTCAGTTTTTTCCAGCGCACGCTCTTGAATTTTAGCGGCTCGGAGCAGATGATGCGCGCGCCCGAGTCGCGGTCGTAGCCGTCGTAGAGCGTGTAGTAATTCAAAAGCTTCAGCTTCCGTACGTTCTCGTTCTTGGAGTTCACCTCGCGCACCGCCCACACGAAGCGGCCGTTCGTGAAGATGATGTTCATCGCCGTGTAGTCGTGATGCTTTTTTACATATCGCACGGCATTCGTGAGCGCCCGCCGCGCCGCCTGCGCCGTCTTCGTGCCGGCCATCATCTGCAGAATATAATAGAAAAGCAATTCCGAATCTGTCTCGCCTTTCACCTGCTTTTTCGCAGCGGGTGAGAGCGGCAACCGCTCTTTTTGCATCACGCTGCCGTTGTGCGCGAAGAGGAATTGGCCCTTCACGAAGGGCTGGGTATTGTGCATCGTATCGGCCCCAATAACAGCTTTGCGCAAATGGCCAAGCACGATGTTCGTTTTGCCGAGCGCGCCGACCTGCTCTGCAGCAGCACGGAACTTCGGATTCTGGTATGCATCCGCCGGCTCTTTCTCCAAAACAACGAGCTTCCCGCCAGAAAACGCCGCAACTCCCCAGCCGTCCTTATGCCCCTTCGGCTTCCCTGCCGGAACGCATCCGCAATCTGCAAGTTCGCCGAATTCTTGGAGCGCGCGTTCCGTGAACTGTGTATTCCCGTCGGTCGTCGCAAGTAATCGGCACATGGTTCCCTATTATACAGAAGAATACCGCCGGTGGAAGTAAAAACGTACCGAAAATATTGACAACGTGTGTACACCCCCACACCAAACGGATGCTTGGTGTGGGGGCAAGAAAAAAGAAACGGGAACCGGAGCGCGCGTGCGCTGCGGTTCCCGTCGATGCGGAAAGGTTTGAGTGACATGGCGTCCTCTAGTCGAGCTGCCGGTTCCAGAGGTCCGTCTGTTCGGCGCACCATTCGGGACTGCCGACCCGGGGCCGGGAAGGCATGTGCGGTTTCGTGCGCACCGAGATGCGCACTGTATCCGCGCCCGTATGGCGCGTTCCGTTCGGTGAGCTCTGCGGATCTTGCGGGCGGGTGGGTGTCATGCGTTCCCGCTTACACGCCGAGCCTGGTGCCGGGATGCGGATTCCCGTCGTAGTCACGCACCGGATGCGGCTCGGCTCCCTGATGTCGCTCGCTTTGCCGCACCGCCACCATGTGTGCGTACTTGCGGAGTATCCGCGGCACAAGGCTTGAGTCTATCCCCGCGGCAACGCACCGCGCTTCTATCTCCGGCAGATGCGCGCGCGCCACGTCGAACGGCTTCGGACGTGCCAGTCGCGCAAGGAGCTTCTGCACGTCTACGGTGTTGTTCGTGGGTACTTCAGATGCCGCCATTTCGTTTCCTTTCATGCATTTCGTCCCGGCGCAACTGCCGGAGCGAGGTGATGACTGCGCGGGCGTCTTCGGAGAGACCCGACTCTTCGAGGTCCAGCTTCACGGCGTACTGCGCCGCTTCGCCGACACCTCTTTGCCGAACCACTCCAAGCCTGACGAGCGCTTCGAGCGCGATGTCCAGATCTGCGGCCGAAAGCCATACGGTCCGTTGCGTGCGGAAAAGCGTTTCGTTGCGTCCGCACCAGAGCGGCTCGCCGTAGGGGTTCGCCTCCAGGAACCGCAGTCCGATGGTGAGCACCGCACCGCTGCGTTCCTTGTCTGCTCTGAACGAGCTTACGCCGTGAAGCACTCGCGCCACGACGTGGAACGGCTGCTCGTACGTTCGCGGCAACGTGAACGACTCAGCGCTGGAGAACGTCGTTCCTTCTGCCATGAGCGCACTCGCTACACCGCGTGCGGCTGGAGTGGATATCCCGAGACCCGCTTCTCGGGGTCAGGATGCTCCACGCCCTTCTCGCACGGGCAGCGGTAGTTCGCGAGCTCCGTAGGACTCATCACGAGCGCTTCGCCCGTCGCGGGATCCTTCGGAAAGCCTTTGTCTGTGAAATGCGTGAGGCATGTTCCCGGCATACCAACACCTTCCTTTCCTTCTCCTATTCAGTTGACGATGAGCCCAGACCACCGGATTGTGATCTGAAAGCTGTCCGTTCCCCTACCGACCACCTTTCAGACCGCAATAAACGAAAACCTCCGAGGGCAACTCGGAGGCTTTCTGCTTGCTTTGATATGTATGTCTATCGTGCAATACCTCTAAGCTGCCCTTCGGAGAGGGTAATAAGGACAAGGCAAATAAGAAGGTTTTGCGACCGCAAATGCATATTGCAAATAAGTATACGGGAGCGAGCGCATCCGTCAAATCCCTGTGGATAACGCAAAACATTGAGCCCGGCGCCTTGTTGGCGCCGGGCTCTTCATCGGAAGCAGCCCTGTCTCTTACGTCAGGAGATCCAGCGATATCACGCCCCCGCACTGACCGTGCACGATGGTGCCGTCCGGCTTCACCGTGAGCCACGGCCGTGGTGAAGCGAAAGCGCGCCGGCTCCAACGGTGCGGCTCCGTGCACGTTGGACATTTCTCGTCTTGAAAGATGTCTGCGGCGAGCGACACAAGCTGGTCATCACCGGTCCTTTTCGCCACCGCCCGAGCCATCAGAACGGATGTAACGAGACCGGATGCCGCAGGCCCCCGAATTGCGCTACCCAACGTTACTTCTGACATGGTCCACTCCTCCTATGTAGTTGTGAAGAACTGCTGAGATATCCGAAAGCAGAACGCCCCGGTTATCTCACCGAGGCGTTCTTGATTGCTGAAGGGTCTTTAGCTCAAAAACAACTTGGTGAAATAGCCAAGGGCTGGGTAAAGCTAAAGAAAAAGAATGTCGAGCGCTGATGCATGATGTTGTCTTCTCAGTGTACGGGTCTCTATATTTCTGTCAATACAAAACTATAAGCCATAGGCCGTTTGCCTCGTGCTATCTCCCGTAGAGCCCGGTCAATTCCGCCACGGCAAGCAGATGCTTTTCAATGCCAAGCTCCAGCTGGCTCTTGTTCGCGCCTGTCGTCAAAAGGTCCAACATCGTGTCCAGCGCGTATACCTTGAAATAGTAGCGATGCTTTTTCCCCGGCGGCGGACACGGACCGCCGTATCCCGTCCGGCTAAAGCTTGTCACTCCTTCAACGCCGATATCTTTCGCACCGACGGGAATCTGCGACGTCCCCGGCTGAATATTCCACACGAGCCAATGCGTGAATGTGCCGACCGGCGCATCTGGGTCCTCTACAACAAGCACGAGGGACTTCGCCGCTGGCGGGATGCCGCCGATATGGAGCTCGGGATTCACATTCTCCCCGTCGCAGGTGTACTGCTTTGGAATAGTACCGCCGTGCTCAAATGCCGGACTCGTAAGCGTTAACATATCTGTGATTTCATTATAGCATCATTGCTATTTCGTCCGTTGTTCTCGTCCGATGCATGACGGAAACCCCTTCAACTCGGTTCAGGGTTATTTTTTAAACTGGCCTCACCCCAATCACCCACAGATACCGCCGTGCTGTATGAGAGAAGCTTTCGGAGCTCTGCCAAGCTTGGTCCCCGCATCGGCGGGGTTGGCAGGGCGAGAAGCAGGCGGCGGTTCGCCACTGGAGCGAACCGAACGCCGGTTCTCGAATACAGCACGGCGGTATCCTAAAAGAAAAAGCCCCTTCCCATAAGAGGGGCTCTTTCCACCTCGCGGGAGCGAGGGTTCGGCTCTGTGTTGCTCTCAAGGGTCCATTGACTTCTCCAAATAGTTAGGTGGGGCTCACGTTCATGACCCGCAGGCCATGAATAACAGAGCTCCTGATAAATGTAATTTGTTGAGAAGTGTGCGTCCCTGAGCACAAAACCTATATTCACTTTTCCACGCTCACCGAGAAAATCAACCTGAAAAGTTGACATCCGGTGCATAAATTGTGCCGTCTGTTTACGCTTTGTTTTTCGGGGCTTTACCGCCCTTCGTCAGCGCGCGAAGTTCGTCACGAAGCAACGCCGCAAGTTCAAAGTCAAGCCGCTTCGCCGCCTCCTTCATCTCGCGCTCTTTATCCTTGATGAGCTCGGCAACGGCTTTTGCTGACTTCGGCACCGGCTTCATCTCCAATTTCAAGAGCTCATCTACGTTCGGCAAGATGTCCCTTATTTCTTTCGCGATGGTCTTCGGCGTGATGCCGTGCTTTTTGTTATACGCAAGCTGGAGCTTCCGGCGACGTTCTGTTTCCGCGACCGCGCGCGCGACGGAACCCGTCATGTTGTCCGCGTAGATAAGTACTTCGCCGTTCACATTCCGCGCAGCGCGGCCGATGGTCTGGATGAGCGATGTCTCGGAGCGCAAAAATCCTTCCTTGTCTGCATCCAATATCGCAACGAGCGACACTTCGGGCAGATCAAGTCCTTCGCGCAGAAGATTCACGCCGACCAGCACATCTATCTTTCCACGGCGCAGTTCCGTGAGGATGCGGATGCGATCCAGCGTTTTCACATCGCTGTGCAAATACGTTACCTTCATCTTCGCTTCCTCCAGATACGCGGCGAGATCCTCGGCCATTTTTTTCGTAAGCGTCGTCACCAGCACGCGCTCCTTATTTTTTGTCCGCTCTACGATACGCGGGATAAGGTCTTGCACCTGTCCGCGCGCCGGTCGGATGGTGAGCGTCGGGTCCACGAGACCGGTTGGGCGGATGATCTGTTCTACCGTCTGGCCTTTCGGCGGCTCGCTTAATTCTCGCTCATACTGCGCCGGCGTTGCGGACGTATAGATGACCTGCCCGACACGAGCGTTGAATTCGTTGAATCGAAGCGGCCGGTTGTCTGCCGCGGACGGCAGGCGAAATCCGTAGGCGACAAGCGTCTTTTTGCGCGAAGCGTCGCCCTCGTACATACCGGCGACCTGCGGCACGGTGACGTGCGATTCGTCAATGACGGTCAAAAAATCCGGCTTCCCATCTGCAGCGTGCGGAAAATAGTCCAACAACGTCTCCGGCGGCTCCCCCGCCCCGCGGCCCGACAGGTGGCGCGAATAGTTCTCGATGCCGTGGCAATACCCAACGGTGCGTATCATGGCGAGGTCGTTTTTCGTGCGCCGCTCTAATCGCTCCGCCTCCAAGAACTTCTTTTCCTTCTCAAAATACTGCAAGCGTTCCTTGAGCTCGGCTTTGATGGTCTGTATCGCGCGGTCGCGTTCGGGCACCATCGTGATGAAGTGCTTCGCCGGCGCGATATATATCTCCGGAACTTCCGGCGTCTTCCCCGGCACGAATCCTTCTACGGGATTTATCTCGTATATTTTCCGTATCTTCCCTTCGGCGAGCTCGAAATTGTAAATAACCTCGCGGTCCGCCGGCATGATCTCCCAGTTGTCGCCGCGGAGGCGATAGGTCGCGCGCTTTAGATCGCTCGTCGTGCGCGTGAAATGCAATTCTATGAGCTTCCGCGCGAAGGACTTTCGGTCTAGCGCATCGCCGATCTTCCAATGGAAAATATTCTCGGCGTACGTTTCTGGCGCACCGAGCCCGTAAATGCACGACACGGACGCGACGACAATGACGTCGCGGCGCGTGAGGAGCGCCATCGTCGCGGCGTGGCGCAGCTTGTCTATCTCGTCGTTCACGAGCGCCTCCTTGCCGATATAGGTGTCCGAGGTCGGCATATAGGCCTCGGGCTGGTAGTAGTCGTAGTACGAAACGAAATAATGCACCGCGTTCTTCGGGAAAAGCTCGCGGAACTCGTTCGTGAGCTGCGCCGCCAGGGTCTTGTTGTGTGCGATGACCAAGGTCGGTTTCTGCACTTCCGCAATGACGTTCGCAACGGTGAAGGTCTTGCCGCTTCCGGTGACGCCCAAAAGCGTTTGATGAGCGTATCCTTTGCGGAGGCCGCCAACGAGCGATGCGATCGCCTTCGGCTGGTCGCCGGCGGGTTTGTTTTTGGAAATAAGCTGAAATTCCATGGGAGCTCACTCAATGTACGCGATTTTTGCGTTTATTGAAAGTTCATCGGCGCCGGCTGCGGTGTTCCGCAGCCGGCGCCATCGTGGTGCCGTAACGTCAGCCTGCTTTCTGCGCGCGATCACGCCAGAGGAGCCGTGCCGCTCCGTCCACCGAACGCATCACGCCCAAACGTCGCCCGACCTCATAGGCAAGCCGCTTCCCGATGTCTTCGGAAGGTGCGGAGGGCGGGACGTTCACCAGGACAGCGCGCGTACCGGATGCGCGAGCATCGGGACCGATGAGCCGGACCATCATGCTGTAGCGGTG
>CAZMPQ010000021.1:0-2383 GCA_964568535.1 uncultured Candidatus Saccharibacteria bacterium | reverse complement strand
TGCCGCGATGAGTCGCGGCCGCCGGTGAGCGATACAGAGCCCGCGCGATGCTCCAACGTGACATCGAGAACTTCCAGCTTGTAGGATGACGCGCTGCCCCCCGCCCCGAACGCGTGAGTATCTGCTCCGTCGCTCGCAAGCAACGCCCTCAACGCTTGCGCCGCTGCTTCGCGGATGTTCCAGTGCGGCTCGGGAACGTCCCACACGGTTACCTTGATGCGCACGCCACGCAACGGGCCGTGCCGTCCGCCTATCTTCGGCGCACTGCCGGCGAACTGCTTTGCCGCCCACGCGAGCGCGACGATGATGACCGCCGACGTCGCCCACTCCACACGCCAGTCGTCCTTCCGCCAGCCGGAAAGGTGGATGGCGAGCACGACAGCTATCGTCAACCAGAACACGACCAGAGACCGCCGCCACTTCGCCATACGAACCTCCTGCCTATGCCCACCGTACGTGAAAGACGACGAGCGCGCGCGAAGTTATGGGAACTTCGCACGCGCTCTTACCCCAGCCAGTTTGCTGACTGGACAGCTTCTGTCCCTTCGGTCATCCGCCCGGCAAGCCGGGCAAGCTCTTCGCGGAAGTCGCCGTTCCACGCCTGCGGGATGGTCCCGTTCCTGGCCGCTTCGGCCAACTCGCGGAGGAACTCCTCGCGCGGGAGATGGCCTTCGCAGACCTCACGGGCCCGGCGGTAGAACCGCAGAGTGATGTCCCAATGCGCTATCATGGGGCCCTCCCTCCGTGGCGCTCGAACCGCAGAGTACCGTCCGTAAGTATATCCCACGGCGGTTTTGCTGTACATCCGACCGAGGTTCAACTGAGCTACGAATGTCCATCCGCGCTTCGCGGAACTATCTTATGTGCTTGCACGATGACATCTTTCAACCCATATGGGTCCGGGACGTTCCGCATCACGAACCGGTTCTGCTCCCCTGCCGTCTGGATCGTGACGTCGCCGTACCGCAAGAACGTCGGCAGGAATCCTTTGACCTCGGCCGTCACATCCTGCACGCGGTCCAGGTGGCATTCCGACACCGAACGGTTAAAGAGGCCATGCTGCTCGATGTCTATCACGCGCCGGTCTGTCACGATCCACGCGTCGAGATAATAGTTCGTCCATACGATGAAGAAGATGACCCATACGAGGAGGAGCCACGTCGCCGTCAAAAAAAGCGCTGGTGCGCCGAGCGTGATGGAAAATCCGAACGTTCCCGCGAGGTCGGGCAGAAAAAGCTCAATCAGAGGAAGCAACGCAAGCACGGCAAGGAACGCGGCTTCAAGCAAGAAGATGAGCCAGTGCTGGCGCACCGACCGCAGGACCCGTTCTTGTTCTTGGAGCTCGAGCATGGTCAGAGCGATAGGAGCGACGCGAACTGCATGATAACGAAGAACGCTGTGCCGGCGGCGAACGTGATGCGTGCGCGCTGCAATGCCGGCGTTTGGAGCGCGTACGTCCGCCAGTGGTACCAGAGGACGATACTGATGATAATGAGGAAGGAAAGTGAGACGAGGAAGATGCTCCAGAGTATCTGTGGCGCGAGGATGCGCTCTATAAGCGGTGCGACGGCGAACCGGTTCATAGGAGTGGCGCGGATGACGGACGCGGGGCGCTCACCGCGTCCGGCGCGGGCGGTGGCGGCAAGAATCGACGTTTGTTCTTGAGCATTACCATATCGCGTTTTTTAAGATGCTCCAATATCTTCACATCGGGGTCGAGCGCGATGGTCTTTCCTAGATATTGTCCCGCAGTGAAGTTCGCGAGGAGTACGTAATCGGCTCCGGCGGCATAGAGCAATTCCGCCTGCAATTCGTCTTCCGCGCGGACGATGAGCTTCGGCCGCGGCGAGTGATGCATCAGGAACTTCACGAGCCGCAGGTTGTCCTCAAAATCCGGGCTGGTGCAGATAACAAGCCGCGCTTCCGTGACGCGCGCCCGCTCGGCGATATCGGGGTCCATAATGTCGCCGAAAAGGTACGCGTAGCCGGAGCCCTTCAATTCACCGATAACCTTCGGGTCGAAGTCAACGACGAGCAAATCGTTCCGCGGGACGCTTGTTGCGATGGCCTGGCCCGTGCGATGGGCGCCGATCAGAATGATAGGCCGCGCACGTTCCCCGAGCGGCGTGCTGTTCTCTTTCGTCACTCTGCGCTCAAAGAACTTGAGCGGCCGGTGGAGCCGCTTGAAGATGGCGTCGCTATGAATGATGAGATAGGACGATATCGTAATGGTCACGATACCGACGGTCGTGATGAGCGAGACGGCGTTGTCGTCCAAGTGCTGCAGCTTCCGGCCGAACGCGGCGAGCACCAAGCTGAACTCCGATATCTGCGCGATGGCGATGCCCGTGAGGAAACTTGTCCGCCGGCGATAGCCCATGAG
>CAZMPQ010000020.1:0-13958 GCA_964568535.1 uncultured Candidatus Saccharibacteria bacterium | reverse complement strand
AATTTGCGTGCAAGCGCTGGATATCTTCGTCTCCGTTCTCGGCGCCAAAGCCGGAATATATGACAGACCTCCTCGCTGGGAATAATATTCCGGATATCCTCACAACGCAGTACGATGTTGCACTGAACGGTTTTGAGATAGGCGGGGGAAGCATTCGGAATCATCGACCGGAGGCCTTGAGAGCGGTCTTCAAGGTTATGGGGTTTGCCGATGAGCGGATCGAAAAGAACTTCGGTCACATGTTACAGGCGCTCGCTCTTGGCGCGCCGCCGCACGGCGGCATCGCGTGGGGTTTGGACCGGCTCATTGCGATCCTGCAGAACGAGCCGAACATCCGCGAAGTGATTCCCTTCGCGAAAACCGGCGACGGCCGTGACCCGATGATGGGAAGCCCGAGCGAAGTTGAAAAGAAGCAGCTCGATGAGTTAGGATTGGAAATCAGAACGAAGAAATGAAAGGTCCGGAACAGTTATCAAGCGAAGAGACAACAGAAAGCACGATAGGCAGATTGCGCGCAGCTGGTATTGAGGTGCGGAAAGCCAAGGAATTTCCGCCACGTGGCGAGTGTATGTGGAGTCGCGAATTCTGCAACGAGGTTGCGAAATGGATCGTGGACGGCGATCGCTATTGTGCGCGACACACCGAGTCGGTTGCCGATATTATATTAAGTAGCAAGGAATAATATGCACAAAAAACATCCGAAGGAAGAGGTGACGTACGTGATGATAAAACCGGACGGGGTCCGGAAGGGTCTTATCGGCGAAATACTTCGCCGTTTTGAACAGCGCGACCTGAAGGTCGTGGCGCTTGAAATGTTCCAACCGACACATGCGCAGATAGACGATCACTATCCAAAAGACGAGGCGTGGGTGCGCCGTTTGGGGCAGAAGAGCTTGGCGACGTATGAAAAGTATGGTTTTGACCCGGTGGAAGAGCTGGGAACGAAGGATGATAAGGAGATAGGCGTGATGGTTCGGAAGTGGCTCGTGGATTATATGACTTCGGCGCCGCTCGTGCGGATGGCCGTGCAGGGCGTGCACGCGGTTGACGTGGTGCGGAAAATAGCGGGTGCGACGATGCCGTCTGCTGCGGATATGGGCACCATTCGCGGCGATTATTCAATTGATTCTGCGGCGCTTGCGAACAGCGAGAAACGCGCCGTGATGAATCTGCTCCATGCGTCCGAAACCCCGGAGGAAGCAGCGCACGAAATAGAGCATTGGTTCGGCAAAGGATTCAAACCATTCCCGTACAAGCGCTTCGGCGTTGATGAGTGAGTCGCCACAACTTGACCCTCGACTGCATTTCGTCGTTGCGACGTGCATCGTCGCGAAGGACGGGAAGTTTCTTATCGCCAAACGTGCAGCGCATGAAAAAGTGCACCCGAATCGTTGGACGGTGCCGGGCGGAAAGCTGGTGCGTCACGAATATGAGCATCTGCCGCAGTTTGCGAATCAGTGGTACAACGTCGTGCAGTGGGTAGTTGAGAAAGAAGTGCGGGAGGAGGTCGGGTTGGAGATCGGGCGCGCGGAATACGTGTGCGACCTTGCATTCGTGCGCCCCGACGGCTTTCCGGTCGTCATCCTCTCGTATTGGGCACCGTGGAAAAGCGGAGAGGTGAAACTCGGCAAAGACCTCACGGAATTTGCCTGGATAACGGCAGATGAGGCGAAGAACTACGACCTTATTGAAGGCATCGCGGATGAGATAGCCGAGGTGGCGAAACGGGTCTAGTGTATTTCCTCAACGAGGAACGTCTCGGTTTTCCCGCCGTGGGTGAATTCGCGCGTGTCGCCGGGTTTCGCGCCGATGAGCGCTTGGCCGAGCGGGGAGTGATAGGAAGTGTGTTCTTTGTTCCACGTGAGCCAGCTGCCGAGCGTTATCGTTTTTGATTTTTTCGTTTTCATATTGCGGAGCACGAGCGTATTCCCGATACCTGCCCTTTTGGGGTTCGGGTTGGGCGTGACCACTGTAGCTTTCTCGGAGATGTCAAAAAGCTCGCGCAGGCGACCGGAGATGATCATGTACTGCCGTTGCCCTTCCTCGTAGCCATAGTTATCATGCCAGGTTTCGGACGTTTGCTGGGACCACAACGCGATCTCTTTGCCGTTGTCTTTGGCACGCTGTTTGAGATCGGCTATCTCCCGCAGGAGCCGGTCGTAGTCATTCTGCAAAAACAAATACTGCGCCTTATGGTGCATAAGGATAAGGGCTTTGTAGGGGAAACGATGGTTCGGTCCGGCAGTTACGAACTCTTATCGCTCTTCGCTATCTTTTTGAGGAGCGCGTCCAAGTCGCCATCCAGAACTTTTTCAATATTGTGCACTTTCACGCTGAAGCGATGGTCGGTGATACGGTCTTCGGGGAAGTTGTAGGTCCGTATCTTTTCGGAGCGGTCCGCGGTCCCGACCTGTTCGCGGCGCGATTCCGCAATATTGCCCACGGCGCGCGTCTGCTCCAGTTCATACAGTTTTGCTCGTAGGATCTCCATCGCGCGTTCGCGGTTCGCGTGTTGGTTCCGTTCCACGCGACAGGAGATGACGATACCCGTCGGTTTATGGAGAAGCCGTACTCCCGACTCGATCTTATTCACGTTTTGGCCGCCCGGTCCGCCGGTGCGGGAAAAGGTCACCTCGAGATCGCTCTGATTGATATTGACCTCTTTTGCTTCAACGACAGGTAGGATGGCAACTGACGCCGTTGAGGTATGAACGCGTCCTGATTTTTCAGTTGCCGGAATGCGTTGGACACGGTGCACGCCGGATTCCAATTTCAGCGCGTCGTAGCACCCCTCGCCTTTGACCTCGGCGACAAGGGATTTGTACCCATTCAGCGAGGTTTCATTAGAATCAAGGATAGAAAAAGCCCAACCGCGCCTTCCGGCATAGCGTTGGTACATGCGGGCCAGATCGCCGGCAAAAATAGCGGCTTCATCGCCGCCCGCTCCCGCTCGTATTTCCAAAATGAGTTTATTCATAACGCGTATCTTGCGCAGAGGATTGTACTACGATTTACGTATGCTTGTCACGGGATTGTTGTATAATGAACGGCATGACGGGAAAACAGCCGCTCGTGCTTGTTGCGGACAATGACCAACGCTTTGTGGGAGAGCTTTCGAGCCGCCTGACGAGTATTGGATGCCACGTTGAGCTTGCGCAGGACGGAAATATTGCTACGCAAAAAGCGCGGGCGCTCCGGCCGGATCTGATGCTCACCGAGGCGCATATGCCGGCAAAGGACGGTGTCTCGGCGGTATTGGAGCTCAAAACCGACCCTGCGATGAAGAACTTGCGCGTGTTCTTCCTTACAACGCTCGGCGATATTCGACCCGGAGGATTGGATGTAGACCAGCTTGCGGCAAAGCAAGTCGGTGCCGAGGGATATATCCGGAAAACAGATAGTATGGAGCGCATTGTCGCTCGCATCCGCAACTACTTGCGGGAGGAGCCGAAAACGTACAACCCCCTCGGATGAGGGGGTTCGTGCGTTAGAGGGAGGTAACTTTGTTCTTGCGAATGCGAACTTTTTTCGGTTTTGGCGCAGCTGCTTTCGTGCGGCGCGTGGAGAATCGCTCAACGCGGCCAGCGGTATCAACCAGCTTCTTCTCGCCGGTATAGAACGGATGGCAATTATGGCAGATCTCAACGCGGATCTCCGGTCGGGTTGCGCCAACGGTAAAATGATTTCCGCATGCGCAGGAAACCTTCGCGTCTTTATAGTACTGGGGATGGATGTCGGTTTTCATAGCCGGTTCATTATATCCGAGCTTTTGAAAAAGGCAAATAGTGGTGCGTCCCTCCTCTCGTGAGAGGAGGGACGCCGTGGGCCGGAGAGGCTTCTTACGTCTCTTCGGCGATGGGCTCGTCGGAGCAGCGCGCGGCTTGAATGATGGCCGCGAGCTCCGGCGGCTCCGCTGGTGAGACCGCGTCGTCGGGTTGCTCTTCGGGTTTGCGAGATGTGAGGGCAGCTGCCAGGGCAGCACCTGCCAAGGCTCCTCCAACGGCACCTCCGACAATCAAGGTTCGCTGTTTCATACACCCTCCAAGGTTTTGAGCCGGCTCTGATTATATATGAAACCATACATTTGTCAAATATCAACAGCTGCCGTAGCTCATGGATATTGACAAAAGAATGGGCATGCATATAATGGACCCTGCGCCTGAGGGCGGCTTTTTATCGCCCGGGCGTGCTTTTTGATAACACTGCTTTTTCCTACCGCTAGGCGGGATGGAAGGAGTGATATGAACAACTGGTAAAAAGAGAGTTTTTTCGTTGTCCCAATACCAGTAGTCGCAAGACATATCAAGCGATAAGCGAGATGTGCGCATGCGGCTATTGAGTATCTCGCCGAATCTGAATCAAAAGCGGGCTTGCCCGCCGGAGCTTTAGCGGAGGTGGGATACAGACAATAGAACAGAAATCAGTCGCAGCAAAACTCATGCAGATGAGACATGCGAGTTTGGGCGTTACATGTAGCGCTTAAGCTCGCGTGTTGAAAAATGCGCGATTTTTACTGAGGATTTGATCCTGGTCCAGGATGAACGCTGGCGGCGTGGATAAGGCATGCAAGTCGAACGATTCTATTTTTGAAGAAGTTGCGATTACATCAAGGCGACGGATGAAATAGAAGAGTGGCGAACGAGTTAGTAACACCTTGGTACGTACCCCGAAGACGGAGATAGCCCACCGAAAGGTGGGGTAATATCCGATGGTCTCGCAAGAGTAAATCTCGCAAGAGGCTTCGGGATCGGCCTAGGTCCCATCAGCTAGTTGGTAGGGTAACGGCCTACCAAGGCTATGCCCGGTAGGGGAGGTGAGAGCCTGACCCCCAACGACGGAACTGAGACACGGTCCGTACTCCTACGGGAGGCAGCAGTCGAGAATATTCGACAATGGGCGAAAGCCTGATCGAGCGACGCCGCGTGCAGGATGAAGGCCTTCGGGTCGTAAACTGCGGTAGTGGAGCACCAACGCAAGTGAGGGCTCCACGGAAAGAGGTTGGTAACTACGTGCCAGCACCCGCGGTAATACGTAGACCTCAAGCGTTATCCGGATTTATTGGGCGTAAAGCGCGTGTAGGATGTTCTGTGCGTCTCATGTTAAAGCCCACCGCCTAACGGTGGAACTGCGTGGGATACGGCAGGACTTGAGGAGGTTAGAGGTGCATGGAACTCACGGTGTAGGGGTGAAATCCGTTGATATCGTGGGGAACACCAAAGGCGAAGGCAGTGCACTGGGACCTTCCTGACTCTGAGACGCGAAAGCGTGGGGAGCAAAAAGGATTAGATACCCTTGTAGTCCACGCCCTAAACGATGCCTGCTTGGTGTTTCGAGTATCGACCCTCGGAGTGCCGGAGCTAACGCGTTAAGCAGGCCGCCTGGGAAGTACGAGCGCAAGCTTAAAACTCAAAGGAATAGACGGGGACTCGCACAAGCGGTGGAACATGAGGTTTAATTCGTCGGTAAGCGAGGAACCTTACCAGGGCTTGAAATGCTTCTTGAAATCTTCCTGAAAGGGAGGACCTCTCACAAGGACAAGAAGCACAGGTGCTGCATGGTTGTCGTCAGTTCGTGCCGTGAGGCGTCCCCTTCATTGGGTGAACGAACGCAACCCCTATCGTGTGTTACAAGTGTCACACGAAACTGCCCAGCCCAAAGCGCATGTGCGAAGCACATGCGCCGTGTCAGGTATCACGTGTCAGGTGTCAGGAGAAAATCTTGATACTTGATACATGACACTTGATACGGCGCGCTTCGCGCGCTTCGGGCTGGGAGGAAGGCGGGGATGACGTCAAATCCGCATGGCCCTCTGATGCCCTGGGCTACACTCGTGTTACAATGGTCGCGACAATGGGTCGCCAAGGCGTAAGCCGGAGCTAACCCCATAAAACGCGGCCTCAGTTCGGATTGGGGTCTGCAACTCGACCCCATGAAGCCGGAATCGCTAGTAATCGCAAATCAGCCACGTTGCGGTGAATACGTTCTCGAGTCCTGTACTCACTGCCCGTCAAGCCAAGGAAGCCGGGAAAGGATGAAGTCCCTCCCCAGTTCTTGGACACGTTTATGCGCGAGCATGAACGTTCTGAAGAACAACGGTTTGGAGATATAACCAAATCGCGTCAAGGAACTGGGGAGGGACTAGTTCTAGCTCGGTGACATGGGCTAAGTCGTAACAAGGCACGCGTAGCGGAAGCTGTGCGTGGATCAATTAAACTAAGTCGACATGAGACACGAAGCATGAAACATGAAGCATAAAACACATGCTTCAGGTTGTGGGTTTCAGGTTTCATGACTGTTGGGGCAACGAAAAAGCTCTTTTACCTATCGGGCGCGCGGAAGGGTTTACCGCCGTCGCCAGTTTGCTATACTGTACATTGGTATGCAGCCAAAAGTGTTATTGGTAGAGGACGACCGGTTCGTGTCGTCCATGCTCAAAAGCCGCCTGGAGCGCGACGGTTTTTTGGTTGAACAGGCATTTGACGGCGATGAGGGCGTGCAGAAAATGCGTGCCCTTCGTCCGGATCTTGTGATTTTGGATGTTATCCTGCCGAAGATGTCCGGGTTCGATTTTTTGGAGCGCGTCGTTGGCGATACAGAGCTCGCGAGCATTCCCGTGATGGTCGTGTCCAATTTGGGACAGGAGACCGACGTGGAAAAGGCCCGCAGTTTGGGCGCTGTGGATTATTACGTGAAAGCCCGGACCTCCATTGACGACCTGGAGAACGTTGTGAAAATGCGGCTCGCGAAATCGAAAGGACAGAACGAAGAAAAGAAAACGCCCTAAAGACATGCAACCCAAGATACTCATCGTAGAGGACGACCGCTTCTTGTCGTCCATCATCAAGAGCCGTATGGAACACGACGGCTTTGTCGTGGACCAGGCCTTTGACGGCGATGAGGGCGTGCAAAAAATGACCAGCTTCAAGCCCGACCTTGTGATATTGGATATCATCATGCCGAAAATGTCCGGATTCGAACTGATGGAGCGCATCCAAGCAGATCCGGAGCTCGCCGCCATTCCCGTCATCGTTGCGTCCAATCTCGGACAGGAAGGGGATATTGAAAAGGCGCGAAGCTTGGGCGCGGCCGATTATTATGTCAAAGCCCGCACCTCTATTGACGATTTGGAAAATATGATTAAGAATCACCTGGCCAAGAAGGCGGCATTCGCAGAACAAAAACAGCCGCCGGCACAGCAACCACAATGATAGCCGCAGATGTTATGACGAAGATCAAGCCCGGCGCGAAGGTTCGTGTCTGGGAGGGAAAGGCAACTGCCCCGTTCGAGGGCATCGTTATCGCGCGCCGGCATGGCGGCGAGGCCGGCGGAACATTTACCGTCCGTTCGGTGATGGCCGGTGTTGGGGTGGAAAAAATATATCCCGTCCACACGCCGATTATCTCCAAAGTTGATATCGTTTCTTCGCCGAAGAAAGTGCACCGCGCGAAGCTCTACTGGGTGCGAAAAGCATCGGGGGCGAAGATACGACAAAGGTTAGGAGTGAGTATCTAGGAGTTAGGAATGGGACATCGAACCCAAAACCCCGCCAATCGGCGGGGTTTTGGGTTTTTGACAAGTGCGACGTGCTTCCCATAGAATGCGGTCGGTTCCGCACCAAAGCGTGCGATGAGGAGTGACCGAATGGGAAAACTGGAACGTGGCGTGACCGCAAGGGTGTCAGAGAGCCCAGCGGCGCTTCGCGAGCGTCTTCGCGGACTTACGGACGCCGAGCTCTACGAAGCGCTGAAACGAGACGGCGGCGTGATGATGTCCGACGAGCGCTTCGGCGTTTACCAGATGGAGTACAGGCGCCGCAAGCTCAAGATGCCGCAGTAAGCGGTGCGCAGAACGCCTCGGGGATTCCGGTCCCCGGGGCGATTCGTTTTTTAATGTGTGCGCGGGAGAGGAGTTGAACGTCATGGCTCGCTACTCAGCAAGCCACTCTCTCAAAACCCTCGGTTTTGAGTCCGCTTCGCTCATTCCTACACAGGGAACCGGTCGCGGTTCCCCGACCCCCTCCGCTTGTTCAAATCCTCTCCTCGCGCGAAAAAGATACGCCCCATCGTAAAGATGGAGCGTATCTTTTCTGTGTGCACGGGATTGTACGATGTTCGAACGATTTTGGTCTCTACTTTGAGCTATTCAACGCCAAATCTATGGAGGCAGGCTCGATAGTAAGTATCAATGAATTCGTACCGCTTCATTTCATCCATCGTACTGATGGCCGTGGGGTTAAATTCGGCCTCTGCAAAGCATCGTTCTCTAATTTGGCGTGGTTCATATGTGTACCAAAAGGTCACAAAGATATTTGTAGCAAGTACGAGCAAATTAATAATAGTCAGCCAGGTTTCGAGCCGACGATGCCACGGCTTAGTCATTTCTTTTGCCATGGTTTGCTGTGCTTTAGTTCCCTCAATTTTTGATTCCATGATTCCCATAGAATAGAGGAGAGTGTTTGTTCGAACTAATTTAACTTTAGCTATTATAAATGAAACAACACCTAGGGTTGTTGTGGAGGTCTTTTGAAATATGATGAGTTGGAGGGGCGATCTTGGTTGGATAGGATATTCTTCGGGAACTTGCCCTTTTCTCGTTCTTTTTCGAGTTTCGTGAATGCGTATCTAATAAGCCTGCTTGCCTTTTCTTCCTCTGTCTCTTTGCCCTTAATAGCTCTTAAAAAGAGATGGGCACTAAACGAAACTACAAGTACGATACCTATAATCCAATACATGTCTTCATTTTATCATTTTCCGATTATCCCTCTGCGAACAGGATCGTACGATGTTCGATCCAACCTACTTGCGTCATATAAATTGTAGTGGCGAGGGATTATCAAACCACTCGTCAATATTGGCGGCTGTCTTAACCGTCTCATTGGTGAACCTGTTTATAACGCTGGGGGTCATCTTCAGTTTTTTGAAGTAAACACTTCCATCGGAGGTGTTATCGGAAATCCCAATTCGGACGAATCCTTTGTCTGTGAGAGACTCCCAATTGGCATGAGCTAGTTTGTTTCGGAATTCACTCATATTTTCTAAGGATGTTTTTACTATCCTTAGTTTTGAATTGAACCCCTTCTTTCTTCTTTTGTCTCTAACAAATGAAATTAGTTGGATATACTCACCGTATGCAAAATTGATTTTATCTCTGAATCGTAAATATTTGATAACTCTATAGCCTGGTTCATCTGTTCTATCTGATATGGAAGAAATAATTAGATGGTCAAGCGCAGTTTCCAAGTACGAGAAGGCCATAAAAAAGTTTCCGATTGCGCGCGCGTAAGCTCTTTCTTTTGCGGGTGTTAAATTTCCAAATGGCCTGCTGAATTGCTCTAACAGCTCGATATCTTGTTCAGGAATGATTTTTGCCATATTGCGAAACCGTTTGAAACAATGCTCAAGCTATTTTACAGAGAAGCTGAGTTTAATTTTAAGAGGTCTTTAAGGTCCTTAATAATTTCTTTGATTTGGTTTGATTTTCTGGCTACCCTGTCCGCAAGTTTGGGGCTCAAAACTCTTCCAAATGAGAAAAAATGTATTTATTTCTAAGCTCATTAGGATGTTCTTCTTGCGTGATTTTGTAGAACAAAGAACTAGCATCATCCAAGTCTGAGCCGTCGGACACACTTTTTAGAAGCGCACCGATCTTCGTAGCTCCTATTCGCAGAAATCCATCTATTATCATGGTGCGTTCTTCTGGAGAGGTCTGGTCAAAATACTGCCCAAAGCCACCATTAAATATTTCCCCCTCTCCAACAGTGGTCGCGTATATCGTCTGATATCCAATTTTCAAACTTTGTAAGTTAACAAGCTGCTTCTCATGTCCGTCCTTGAAAACAAATTCGATGACACGATTGCAAATCTCCGTGTCAGCTTCTGGAAGCTTACCTTTTAGGTCTAAAATTTCTTCTTTGCTGATGAGAGATATACCCATAAGTTCAGCTTATTATTTTCGAACCGAAAAGGCGAGTCTAAATATGGCTAAACTCATCTTTTTGTCTTAGTGCGCGGGAGAGGATTTGAACCTCCAAGCCCTTGCGGGCGCTACCACCTCAAGGTAGTGCGTCTGCCAGTTTCGCCACCCGCGCGTATGCAAATCGCAGAGAAAGTATGCAACAGAAATAGTCGGTTTTCAAGCGGCGCATGATGCGCTATTTGCTATACTTAACTAAAGGCCAGAAACCAATCGTTTTCGCATGAATATTAAACATCATACTCATCCAGATCAGTTGGAGCGGTACAGTTTCGTGTGGTCGGAAACGCGGCTCGTTATCGCCGCATTGGCCCTCTTTCTTGGAGGTTACCCGCCAGTACTCTACTTCTTCCCGGGCCTCGCGATGACGATAAAGCCGTTCCTGAACCTTTCATGGATAATCTCGGGATTCGCGGCGGCGTATATGCTCTATCGGTGGCACGGCGGCGAACGGAACTTGTTCGGCGGCCGGCATCAGCAGGATATGTATGCGTTCTTCGTGAGCGTCATTTCGGGTATCAACTTGGGCCTCACCGGGCTCTTGGGCCAGAACATCGGCATGTCGATCTCGTACGGGAACCAGATCCTATTCGTCATCACGGGCGCCGCATATCTTTGGGCGGCGTGGCATCTCTGGAAACGCTGGAAGGGGCACGGCGAGAAGATATTCTAGTATCGGAATATGGCGCATTACATTTGTACGGGAACGTGCAAGGGCGGAGCGGACAAGCCCGGTGCGTGCGAGGACGAACATTGTTCGAAGCACGGCGAGCCGCTTGAAGAGTGCGAATGCACCGACGCTCAGCATGCCGGAAGACAGGATGCGTCCCAAGAGACAAGGGACGATAACCATTCGTAATTCGTGGAAGATTCGTATATTCGCGATTACTCATGTACGAATATCGCAGTGACGCCGTCGTCTTGGACGCCGCACCGGCAGGGGAGTCCGATACGCGATTTTTCCTTTATACGGAGCGGTATGGCCGCATCGTTGCGCGCGGGAAGAGCGCGCGGAAGATAACGTCCAAGCTCACGCCACACTTGCAGGTCGGGAACGTAGCGTCGGTGCGTCTTGTGGAAAAGAACGGTCTGCGCGTTGCGGATGCCTTGAAGGCGCGTCGCCTGCCGCATGCGCCCCACGACCTTGCCGTGCTGAACCGTCTTTTGCACGACGCGGAGCGCGATGCGGGATTATGGGCCTTGGTAGCAGGCGACACATACGACTGGCGCGCAGTTCTCGCGCGATTGGGATGGGACCCTGCGCATGCGTCGTGTGCGCGCTGCGGCAAAGGTGCATCGGCGTTCATCGTTCATGCGCAAGAATTCGTATGCTCCGCCCATGCTTCAAAACTTCCGGCAGGTGAGGTAGTATCAGTAGGATGAAGAAGTTCCTAGCCATTCTGCTCGGTGCGGGCTTTTGCGCATTGCTTGTCGCGGTGGCGCTCTATGTCATGCCGCGCGAACAGGGCGAGGTCAAACTCTCCGTTTCGGCGCCGTCCGCGGTGAAGATCGGCGAGCCGTTCGCGGCGGAAGTTTCCTTTATGAACGAAGGCGCAGCGTCAGCGAAGGATGCGCGGATCAGTTTGTCGTTGCCCGAACACATCTCGCTGGTTGGCTCTCCTGCGGAGGTACGCTTCGCGGAATATGATATCGGCGAGCTGGGGCCGCAGGGGCTGGGGAAGCAGAGCTTTACGCTCATCGCGACCGGCGGCACGCAGACCGTGAAACACGTTGAAGTGAAGGTGTCGTATGTCGGCGGACCGAATGGGCGAACGCAGTTCGAGGCGCTCGGCGGGTTTGACTTGGAGATCGGCCAGCCGGCCATCACGCTGAGTTTTGAAACGCCGGAGAACGTGTTTAGCGGGCAGAACTTTGACGTCGTTCTCACGTACGAGAATGCCTCGCCTGCGGACTTCGACCGCGTACGGCTTGCGCTGGACTTCCCGCCGGTCTTCCAATTTACGAAGAGCGACCCAAAACCGAGCCAGTCCAATAATCGCTGGGAACTCGGAACGCTCCGGCGCGGCGAGAAGAAGCAAGTGGTCATCTCGGGAGCCGTCATCGGCGCGGCCGAGACATATTTCCGCATTCCGGCAAAACTGTCGGCAGAGTTTTCCGGCCGCTCATACACCGTTGCGGAACAGGAAGTGACGACCGGCATCAGCACGTCGCCGCTCGCGCTGTCCATAGAAGTGAACCGGGAACAGCTCGGATACGTTGCCCGCGCCGGCGAATTTTTGGACTATGCTTTTGTATACAAGAACAATTCTCCCATTGTGTTGGAGAATCTCACCGTGACCGCGGTCATGACGGGCGAGATGTATGATTTCAAATCGGCGGCGACGAGCGGATTCTTCAATTCGCTCACGAACACCTTCACTTGGAACGCGGCGAATACGCCGGGACTCGCCCAGATACGGCCCGGAGGGAGCGGGTTCGTGAATCTGCGCGTTTCGTTGAAGGGCGATTTTCCCATCTCGCGCTTGAGCGATAAGAACTATACGCTCAAAGTGCGGGCGCAAATAGAGTCGCCGACCGTGCCGGAACAGACGGGCGCGACGAAAACCATTTCGGTCGCTACCTTAGAGAATAAGGTGCAAGGCAAGCTCACCGTTGACGCTTCGGCGTACTATCGCGATGCGGATGCGAATGTGGTGAATAGCGGCGTGTTCCCGCCGCGCGTGAACCAGGCGACGCAGTATACGGTGCACTGGAAGCTTCGCAATTATTCCACCGATGTTTCCAATGTGAAGGTGTCGGCATTCCTCCTTTCCAATACGCGGTTCATTCGCGTCGTGAAAAGCACTGCGGGTACCCAGCCGCGGTTCAACGCCGCGTCGAACGAAGTGCGCTGGGATATCGCGAACCTTGCGGCAACAAAAGGAGCGCTCGGCGACCCCATTGAGGTTGTGTTCCAGATAGAGAACGTCCCGGCGCTGAACCAAGTTGGCCAATCGGTGCCGCTCATAAGCGAGACGGTCGTGGAGGCGGACGATAATTTTGTTGAGCGGAAATTGCGTTCCACTGACCGCGAGCTGGACACGAATCTGCCGGACGACCAGTCGCTCATCGGCACGGACCACGAAGTCAAACCGTAATTACTGCGACACGTGACAAGCGACACGTGACAAGGTATAACTGACGGATACTATGGCTGCAGATACGCTGGATAAAGTGGTTTCGCTGGCGAAACGGCGGGGGTTCGTGTATCCCGGTTCGGAGATATACGGCGGCTTGGCGAATTCGTGGGATTACGGCCCGCTTGGCGCGGAACTGAAGAAGAATATTAAGGACGCCTGGTGGGAGCGGTTTGTGCGCCGGCGCGATGATATGACCGGTATCGATGCGGCGTTGCTCATGCATCCCAAGGTTTGGGAGGCAAGCGGACACCTTGCAACTTTTTCAGACCCGCTCGTGGAGTGCAAGAAATGTCATACGCGTGCTCGGGCGGACCAGCTGGAAAGCGGCGCGTGTTCTTCATGTGGCGGTAAAGAGTTCACCGAGGCAAAGCAGTTCAACCTCATGCTCAAGACTTTCCTCGGCCCGGCCGAGGAAGCGGCGAATGTCGTGTATTTCAGGCCAGAAACAGCGCAAGCGATGTTCGTGGATTTCAAAGCTGTGTTTGATACGACGCGCCGAAAGCTGCCGTTCGGCATTGCACAGATAGGCAAGGCGTTTCGAAACGAAATAACACCGGGAAACTTCATCTTCCGCACGCGCGAGTTCGAGCAGATGGAGATAGAGTATTTCATCCGTGGCGAGGAATGGGAACGGTGGTTCGAACACTGGCGGACTGAGATGTGGGCGTGGATGACGGACGAATTGGGGCTCGATAAGAATCATATCCACGAGCTCGAGGTCCCGAAGGACGAACTGGCGCACTATTCGAAACGTACCATTGATTTCGAATATGACTACCCGTTCGGCAAGAAGGAGCTCTATGGACTCGCGTATCGTACGGATTTTGACCTCAAGAACCATTTCA